>CAXBHA010000008.1:0-16826 GCA_963974955.1 uncultured Yeosuana sp.
AGCCTTTTTGGCTTCTCTTAGTGGTCCCACCTGGACCACTAATAATTTTACTTAAATTAATCGTATTATATCCAAAGCCCTCTCAACCCTTATTTATAATAACTAATGTAAAAAACAAGTTAATTAAAGCTAAGGCTTATTTCAGTTAGTTCATCGAAAAAAGCACCCTTAATAACACCCTGCTGCTCTTAATTCCTATCTTTATAAAAAAACTAACCATGGCTATAGTTCAAAGAGCAAAGGGAAAATTCGATTTGCATTCAAAGATGCTTTAAAAGAATTGTCTAAAAACCCAAATAAAGAATCTTTAATCATGCTACATTTTAGCTATGGTAAAATGAGGTTTAAATATTCTACAGGCTATTATTCTCGCTACAATGACTGGGACTATACTAATCAGCGTTTAAAAAATAAAGCAACTATTCTCAATCGAGGCTTCGTAAATGATTTCTTGAACTCTTTAAAAACAGAGCTATACAAAGAGGTCAGTCATTTAGAGTCTGTACACATTCCTATTACAAAAGAAAACCTAAGAAGCAAATTGGATGAGCTAACCAATAAGGAAATTCTTGGGGGACATGAAACAGAAGACCTAAACTTCTATCAATACTTTGATGAGTTTCTAGAGCTAAGAAAAGGAACCTTAGCCAAAATAACTATTCGCTCTTACAATCAAACAAAGAGGTTATTAGAAGAACATAATAGTAATTTAGATTTTAACGATATTGATTTGAGTTTTTATTATGGATTTATTCAATTTCTAGAAGAAGATGACAAATCAGTAAACACAATTGGCAAACATATTAAAAATTTGAAGTCAATATTAAGAAGTGCCACCCAGGATGGTTTAAACAAAAATTTAGCCTTTACTAAACGAGAGTTCAAAGTTTTAAAAGAACAGACAACTGCCATCTATTTAGATGAAAAAGAATTAAAGAGCATAGCCGAATGTGACCTTTCAGCATACCCTCATTTAGATACGGCAAGGGATATATTTCTTATTGGCTGCTATACAGGTCAACGTGTAAGTGATTATAACGGCTTATCAAAAAGTAACTTTTACCAAAAAGATGGAGTAAGATTTTTTAAAATAAAACAGAAGAAAACAAAAAAGGAAGTTTTATGCCCAATTACTTTAGAGATTGAAGCAATTTTATCCAAAGCTAAGTACAACAATGCTCCACCTAAAAAAATGAATGAACAGGATATTAATGAGTATATAAAGGAGGTAGGAAGTAAAGCTGGAATTACACAGCAGGTAAATAATTCTTACACCAAAGGAGGGGTTGAACAGTCAAAAGAATTACCTAAAAACAAAATGATTAGCACCCATACTGCCAGACGCTCTTTTTGCACAAATATGTATAAGAAAGGTATGCCGATATATGACATAATGCATTTTTCTGGTCATTCATCAGAAAAAGAATTTTATAAATATATTAGAATAGAAAAAGAACAAAGAGCTATAAAAATTGCTCAAAGTGGTTTTTTCAATTTATCGGATTAAATTACACTTCAACGAAAAACACCAATTTCACCCTTGTTAAATATGTGTTAAAGTTAGGTCTATATTAACTTATATAACCTCAACTTTTTGATTAGTAGCCTATTATGAAAATTCAATCATGATTTTTATATTAGTTTATATAACACGTTGATAACCAATAATATAGATTGTAACTATGCATTGTAATTATAAAACAATGTATTATGAAACAACAATTTTTAAGCCGACAAGAAGTCGCAAAGATGTTAGGTATCTCTTTGGTTACTTTACACAACCACAACAAGAAGGGAATCTTAAGACCTTCACACAAAATCGGAAGGAAACCATTATACCTATATGAGGATATTATGGCACAAATTCAACTGTCTAATCATAAAAAAGTATCCTAATGATAGACAACATAAAATTCTACATCAACGACAAAGACAGATTTGAGTATAACCTAGAAAAGCATCAAAAAATTCCCATGAATGCTAAATATGACGTTTATACGGGAGACCCATTGAATTACCCAAAATCTGGAAAATTAAAAAATTTGAATGTCAGGGTAACACAAGATAAAGCCTACATACTAGGAAGTCTACATAAGTTTAATAACATGTGGATGTATAACGAGCCACATAATTACAACGACTTTAATTCTTGTGAGATAGATGGTGTTGTAGATTTTATTTGTGATTCACTGGTCATAGACCCAAACGAAACTAAAATTACTAATTTAGAGTTCGGGTTCAATGTCTTAGTAGATGAGGATATTATAGATATCCTAGATAGGACTATCATGTACAACTTTGAAAACCATTCCAGAAAGGAAACTTTTAGGGGGCAGGGTTATTTTAAGGAGTTCTGTAAGTCAGACTACAGCATCAAAATTTACAACAAGTCAAAGCAGTATAAAGTAAAGCAGAATATATTGAGAGTAGAGTTGAAAATTACTAGAAGTAGGCTTCTTAACAAATTAGGTATTCATTGTCTTTCAGATTTACATAGAACTACTTATAAAACTTTGTTTAAAGCGTTTTTAGAGCGGTTCGACAAGTTATTGATAGTTGACACATTGCGTTTAGTTAACGAGAAACACAGGACAGACAAAGACTTGTTGAAAGATGGCACCAACCCAAATTTCTGGGTAGACATAAAGAATAGAGAAACAAGAAATGTAAACGCCCATCGCAAAGAGAAATTCAAGCGACTGCTTAACGACAATTACTCATCTGTTACCCAAAACAAAATCAGAAATAGCCTCATAGCTAAGTTTTATGAATTAATAGACGATAACTGTAGTGATACCCTACAACAGGTTGCTTAAGAGTAAATGTCAGCTATAAGACAAATAACATAATAGTAGTAAAGTACTTTGCGAGTATGCAATTAAACAGATACTTTTAAGTCTTAAATAAATTTATATAAGTTAATGTCAGAAGAACAGAAAAAACTACTTGAAAAAAAGTTGTGGGATATTGCAGACCTTCTAAGAGGTAAGATGGATGCAGACGATTACCGAAACTACATACTAGGCTTTATTTTCTTTAAATATCTTTCTGAGAAGCTGCATATATATGCCGATGAGATTTTAGACCCCGACAACTTAACATATGAACGGTTAGATGAAAACTCAGATAATGGGAAATTGTACGTAGAAGCAGTTAAAAAGGCTTGTGTAAAAAACCTTGGGTACTTTCTAAAACCCTCGGAACTGTTTACTTCAATTGCCCAAAAAGGAAATAACCTTACAGAGATTGAAACCAACGATAATGATGAAGCTAAGCAATTTTTTATCATTGAAGATTTAGAGCGTATACTTACCAACATAGAGCAAAGTACCATGGGTACAGAATCAGAAGATGATTTTGTAAAGCTCTTTGAAGATTTAGACTTGACCTCTGGTAAGTTGGGCAGGACGGTTAAAGCACAGAATGAGATTATAGCTAAAATAATTACCCATTTAGATGCTATTGATTTTCAATTGAAGGATAACGATAGTGATATATTAGGTGATGCCTACGAGTATTTAATAGGCGAATTTGCAGCAGGGGCAGGAAAAAAGGCAGGGGAGTTTTATACCCCCCAAGAAGTATCTACCATATTGGCGAAAATTGTGACCACTCGTAAAAAGCGTATTAAAAGTGTATATGACCCAACATGTGGTTCTGGTTCATTGCTTTTAAGGGTTGCAAAGGAGGTAGATGATGTAGGTATGTTTTTTGGTCAAGAGTTAAACCGTACTACCTATAACCTGGCACGTATGAACATGATTTTACATGATGTGCATTATTCTAAGTTTGATATTAAACAAGAGGACACCTTAGAGGAACCTCAGCACATGGATATTGACCTAAAAGCGGAGGCTATTGTAGCCAACCCTCCATTCTCCGCCAAGTGGAGTGCAAAAGGTATTTTTAGTACAGATGATAGGTTTAGCCAGTATGGTAAGTTAGCCCCTAAGACCAAAGCTGATTTTGCCTTTGTGCAGCACATGGTATATCATTTAGATGAAAATGGTATCATGGCAACCGTATTGCCTCATGGGGTACTATTTAGAGGCTCTAGCGAGGCACATATTAGACGTTATCTCATAGAAGACCGTAATTATATAGACGCCGTAATAGGTTTACCTGCAAATATCTTTTTTGGAACGGGCATACCTACGTGTATTCTAGTGATTAAAAAATGTAGAGAGGTTAATGAAGATGTATTGTTTATTGATGCTTCCAATCATTTTGAAAAACAAGGCAAGGACAATAAGCTACTCCCAGAGCATATCACCTTTAACACAAAATGAATTAAGAAACAAATATTTTAAACAATTTGTAGGTAGTGAATATTCTGTTAAAGACTTTGTGATACAAGAAATAGCGGATAATGACTATAACCTAAACATACCCCGCTATGTAGATACCTTTGAAGAAGAAGAGCCTATTGATATTGATGCAATTGCAGAAGAAATACAAGCATTAGATATAGAAACTACAGAGACCGATAAACGTATTGCTTCTTATTGTAAAGAATTAAATATTAAAACACCTTTTTAATATGGAAAAGCAATTAATACCACAATTGAGGTTTCCTGACTTTAAAGGTGAATGGAAAATAAAAAAGGTTGAAAATATCTTATCTATAGGAAGTGGCAAAGATTATAAACACTTAGAAGATGGTGAAATACCTGTTTATGGTACAGGTGGATATATGACAAGTGTAGACGAATTTCTTTATAATGGTGAAAGTGTTTGTATAGGCAGAAAAGGTACAATTGACAATCCTATATTTTTAAATGAGAAATTTTGGACTGTTGATACCTTGTTTTATACACACTCATTTAAACAAGTTTTACCAAGATTTGTGTATTCATTATTTCAAAATATAAATTGGTATAAACATAATGAAGCTTCTGGCGTTCCGAGTTTATCAAAAAAAACAATTGAAAAAATTAATATTAATATCCCATCACTTCCAGAACAACAAAAAATAGCATCATTCCTTTCTGATGTAGATGATAAAATTACTAAACTAACTAAAAAGAAAGACCTTTTAGAGCAATACAAAAAAGGTATAATGCAAAAAATTTTTAATCAAGAGTTAAGGTTTAAAGATGATGATGGTAATGAGTTTCCTAAATGGGAAATGAAGGAGTTAGGCAAGATTACTAAATACTATGATGGCACACATCAAACCCCTAATTATGTTTCAGAAGGCATACCTTTTTATAGTGTAGAGCATGTTACAGCCAATCAATTCGAAAAGACAAAATTTATCTCTAAAAAAGTTTTCGATAAAGAGAACAAAAGAGTGAGATTAGAGAAAGGCGATATATTAATGACCCGTATCGGGAATGTGGGAAAAGCAAGGTATATTGATTGGGATGTTAAAGCTTCATTTTACGTTAGTTTAGCCTTAATTAAACAAAACTCTTCTTTTTCAAGTAAATATTTAGCTCAGTATATTAATTCAGTTCCTTTTCAGCGTGAACTTTGGAAAAGAATTATTCATGTAGCTTTCCCTATAAAAATAAACTTGGGAGAGATAGGTAAATGTTTAGTCCAATTGCCTTGTATTGAAGAACAAACTAAAATAGCCAATTTCCTATCAGATATAGATGTAAAGATTGAAGCCTTAGATACCAAAATAAAGAATAGTCAAGCCTTTAAAAAAGGGGTATTGCAACAAATGTTTGTGTAAGGAAAGTGTATAAAAACAGAAACCCAATAGCTTGAATGATTTCAGGGGCTATCGGGAATAATATGATACAAATATAGGTAATATATTTGTATTTACAAAATAAATATCAAAATGAGATATAATGATTTTAAATATATAATGTCGGAACCCCGCATGAATCGCTATTTACAAGCCTGTAATGGAGATAGTAGAAAGGCTATGACTTTATACAGATTAAATTTAAAATTATCACAACAAATGTTTACAGTTATTAGTTGTTTTGAAATTGCTTTACGCAACGCTGTTGACAGGCACTACACACAAACTTTAGGAACAGATTGGCTAAGAAATGCAGTTGCGTCAAGTGGTATGTTTTCTATACCTGCATGTAGGCGTACCAAAGGAATTGTAAAAAAAGGAATAAAATCAGTTAATCACAATTACACTCATCATAAGTTGATTGCTGAAATGGATTTTGGATTTTGGCGTTATTTATTTGCCAAGCCACAATTTAATACGGCAGGGAAAACTTTATTACAAATATTTCCTGCAAAACCCAGAAGTACCCCACAACACCAGTACAATCAAACATTTATCTTTAACGAACTTGAAAAAATTAATAATATCAGAAACCGTATTGCACATCATGAAGCAATATGCTTTCAGTTAGGTGCTCCTGTTATAGATACAACGTATGTAAGTATTCATTATAGCTTAGTGCTCAATCTTTTTAATTGGCTTAATATAAATGAAAGTGAACTATTATATGGATTAGACCATGTGCATTCCAGTATTCAAAAAATAAATAGTTTATAATTAAATGACCACCCAACCAGAACAAGTATTAGAAAATAACCTAGTTAACCAGTTGATTGGCTTAGGGCATAAAGGGGTTACTATAAAATCAGAAGAGGCTCTGGTAAGTAACCTTAAAAGCCAACTAGAGAAGCATAACAAAATAACGTTCACATCCTCAGAGTTTGAACGTATCCTAATACACCTGTCCAAAGGTAATATCTTCGATAAAGCCAAAACCTTAAGAGATAAGTATATGCTCCAAAAAGACAACGGAGATAAAGCTTACATAGAGTTTATCAATCAAGATTTTTGGTGTCAGAATGAGTTTCAGGTTACTAATCAAGTAACAATTAACGGTAAAAGAGAAAACCGTTATGATGTCACTATTCTGGTGAATGGTTTGCCATTGGTACAGATAGAATTGAAGCGTAGGGGTATAGAACTTAAAGAGGCTTTCAACCAGATACAGAGATATCAGAAAGAATCCTTTGCCTCTAACAATGCCCTATTTAACTATGTGCAGATATTTGTGGTGAGTAATGGTGTAGATACCAAGTACTATGCAAATAGTCAGAAACAAAGTTTTAAATTCACATCTTTCTGGGGAGACGATAAGAATAAGAAAATTACTCAACTGGTTCCCTTTACAAATATATTCTTAGAGCCTTGTCACATTGCCAAAATGATTACCAAGTACATCGTTTTGCACGAAAGTGATAAAAAGCTAATGGTGCTCAGACCTTATCAATATTTTGCTGTAGAAGCTATTATAGGCAGGGTTAAGAATTCAGATAAAAATGGTTACATCTGGCATACTACTGGCTCAGGTAAAACATTAACATCATTTAAAGCAAGTCAGATACTAACCCATAACCCAAAGATTAAAAAAGTTGTATTCGTAGTAGATAGACAAGATTTAGACGACCAGACGGTAAGAGAGTTTCAGGCATTTGACAAAGGAAGCATAGATGGTACAGAAGACACTAAAATGCTTGTGAAGCAATTTACGGACAATAGCCGACCGCTAATTGTAACTACGATTCAAAAGCTAAACGGAGCTATTAAAAAAGCAAAGTTTAGAAGTCAAATTGATATACTTAAAGATGAGAAAATAGTTTTCATCTTCGATGAGTGCCACCGTTCACAATTTGGAGATACACATAAGCGCATCGTAAATTTCTTTACTAACCACCAATTATTCGGCTTTACTGGCACACCTATATTCGTTAAAAATGCCATTAGTAAAAAGAGTATAAAACAAACCACAGCAAACCTATTTCATGAGTGCTTACATCGTTATGTAATTACAGATGCAATAAGGGATGAAAACGTTCTAAAGTTTTCTATTGAGTATTATAATGTCTTTAAATCTAAAGAAGATACCGAAGATATTAAGGTGGAAGATATAGATAAGCAAGAGGTATACGAGAGTGACGAGTACGTTGCTAGTATTACAAATTACATAATTAAAAATCACAACCGTAAAACACATCATAGGGCGTTCACGGCAATGTTTTGTGTTAGTGGTGTAGATATACTGGTTAAGTATTACGAACTGTTCAAAGCCAAAAAGGTAGCAGGTGAGCATAATCTTAAAATTGCTACTATTTTCTCATATGCCCCTAATCCAGAAGATGCTTCTGCAAATGGTGAAATACCAGAAGAAGATTACCCAGAAATGAATATGGCTGCGGAGCCGTCTGCATCCTACGGTAAAATCCCTCATAAGGATAAGTTAGACGAATATATAGAAGATTATAACAAGCAATTTGGAGACAAGCATTCGGCTAAAGATGGTAATGCCTTTCTAAACTATAAAAAGAACATCTCTAAACGTGTTAAGAGCAAGCAGATTGATATTTTATTGGTTGTGAATATGTTTTTGACTGGTTTTGATAGTAAGTCCTTAAACACGCTCTATGTGGATAAAAATTTAAATTTTCATGGACTAATACAAGCATTCTCCAGGACGAACAGAATACTTAACGAAAAGAAGTCTCAGGGTAACATTTTAGCGTTCCGAAACCTAAAGCAAAACACAGACGATGCCATTGCATTATTTTCAGATAAAAACGCAAAGGAAACCATTACAATTGACCCCTATGAAGAGCAAGTAAAAAAGTTCAATAAAGCATACAAAGAGTTGATTGCAATAGCCCCAACTGTTGATAGTGTAAATGACTTAGAAACAGAAGAAGATGAGCTAGAATTTGCCAAAGCTTTTAGGGAAATAATGCGACTTAAGAATATACTATCATCATTTGTAGAATTTACATTTGACGATACTTATATGAAGGAGCAAGAGTTTGCAGATTATACTAGCAAATATTTAGACTTGTACGACAAGATAAAGACAAATCAGCAAAAAGAATCGGTATCTATCTTAGATGAAATAGACTTCGAATTAGAATTAATACATCGTGATGAAATTAACGTAGCCTACATCATGAAGTTACTGGCAAAACTAAAAGATGCCAAGCCTAAAGACCAGGCAATACAGAAGAAGCAAATTATAGATTTAATTGCAGGTGAGGCAGAGTTAAGAAGTAAACGTGTACTTATAGAGAAGTTTATACAAAATAATCTGCCTAAGATAAACGACGGAGAAGAAGTTGAAGGTGTATTCAAAGACTACTGGCAAGTAGAAACCAGAAAGGCTCTACACGAATTGACTATTAACGAAGAATTGAAGCAAGATAAGGTAGAGGGCATAATTAACGATTTTCTATTTACTGGTAGAATGGCTACCGAGGATGAAGTAATTGATGCCCTGGAAAAACAGCCAAGTGTATTACATAGAGAATCTATTAGCAACAGAATAACAGACAAAATAAAAGACTTTATCAAGATCTTTATAAATGGGGTTGGGGAATAGTTGGGCTTTCTTATAAACTAATATTTAATCTTTAAGTCCTTAATAAACTTTTAGTTTATGCTGTATGTTAAAACAATGGTAGTGTTATACAATTATCAGTTTTAATTTCGTTATAACCATACTTAACTTGTAATGTAATAGTATGTCAACAAATCTTCAAATTTTTTTAGAAAGAGCAAAAAAAGTTCACGGAAGTACTTACGACTATTCAAAAGTAAATTATACAACCACAGAGAAGAAGGTTGTTATTATTTGCAAAATACATGGTGAATTTTTAATGAGACCTAGGGCGCATTATGCGGATTCTAGAGGTTGTCCAAGTTGTAAGGATAATAAAAGTGGTTTTTCTAAAAATTCCAGTTGGGCTAACTCTGAAAAAACTCTGTACCTACTTCAAATTTCAAGTGACAAGGAGAAATTTTTGAAAGTGGGTGTCACAGTTGAGCCAGATTTGAAAAAAAGGTTTAAAAAAGGGCAATTTCCTAGTGAGTATTCTTATATAATATTGAGGAGAAGAATACTGACAAACGCTTCTGAGTTAGAAGAAAAATTTTTGTCAAAATATAGTTCTTACAAATACAGCCCTAAAATAAAATTTAGAGGTGATTCCGAATGTTTTGATTTTACACTAAAGTCTAAGATAATGGCAGATTTTGATTTGATGAAACAAAAGTAGATTTAAGAATTATATTAATCGGTCAGGTATCCAGAACTCTCATTACAAAGGAAGATATCTCGAATTCCTTTTTTATTTGTATTAATTATATATGCAAATTCTGGTTTTGCCTTGCTCCCGTAGAATTCGTAGGTAATATGCCCTATTACACACATTTCACACTTTCCTTTCCTCATGGTAATGTTAGAAGCTCCCCTGGCAATAGCCCAATCAAATTGCTGTTTCAAAGAAGCCAGAAACCTGTATTTATCCAACTCTTCAAAGTATTGGTCTTCATCTATCATAGGTTCCAATACTGAACAGTCTAAATTAAGGCAAGCTTTTATGAAATGAGATATGATTTTTTGTGCAGGTTCACCACTATTGGCTTCACTCTTAATTGTAAGTTTTATTAGGTCTGGCATATGAATAGATAATTGAAGTCCGACGTAATATTGAGTTTTTAGTCCTATAAACCAAATCCATTGTATGAATGGTCTACTAAACCGACCTACCACCAAATATGCTAATTGGGGATTAAAACATTGCAATAAAAATTTTGTTAAATGTGTACTATGCGTGCGCTATAGCAAAAAACCCAGATTTTAAAATCTAAGTACGTCGATAAATCAGACGTGCTTATTATTCGACCCCCATACTGTTTAGGTAAAAAGGGGGTCCCCCCGTTCGAATTACTTTCGAAGTTGAACCTTACATAAAATTTGAGCTATTTAAAAAAGTAATTAAAGTATTTCTATGTAAAAAACACCCTAACAAACACCCTTAGAAAATAAAAAATCCATAACTCCTTAATTAAAAGTGTGTTATGGATTTAATTCGTGGTCCCACCTGGACTCGAACCAGGGACCACCTGATTATGAGTAATCGGAATAAGGCTCATCTAAACACAAACTATAACGTATTATATTGTTAATCAATTATTTAATGTTTTTTGATATCAAACAAGCTCATTTAAAACCAAAGTTTTATGTGCAAATTATGTGCAAACTTTTTTGTACTTTCAAAAAATGCAAACAAGTTTAAAATTAAGTCTGGATACACGTAGAATAAGGAAAGATGGAAGCTATCCCATCATAATTAGATTAGGTCATTTTCAAAAAACTACTTCTATTTCTACAGGTCATTCTGTTCCTATAAATTATTGGGATGATTCAAGGCAAAGAATACGAAATACTTACAAACGGGTTAAAGCCATAAACTTTCTTAATAATCTTCTAGTAAAGCAATTGTCGAATGCAAATGATGTCATCAATCGACTACAGGATTGCGAAGAACTAGATTTCATGTCTATTAAAGAGGTAAAGGATAAAATTGTCAATAAATCAAAATATGAATCCTTCCTCGAGTTTGCTACTGAACTAGCGGAAGATCTTAGGCTTTCTGAACGTTTAGGAACTGCTCGCACCTATAAAGAAGTTGTAAGTGTTTTAAAAAGTTCAATAAATTCATCAGATGTTAAGTTCAATGAAATCAACTATGATTTTTTAAAAAGTTTTGAAAGGTTCCATCTGTCCAAGCCAAGTAATTCCTTAAACGGTCTAGCTGCCTACATGAGAACAATTAGGTCGATTTATAACCAAGGAATAAAAAGAGGGCTTATATCCAAAGACGCCTATCCATTTAAAAGCTATCAAATTAGAACTGAACCGACTGCAAAGAGAGCAATGAATAGCGAAAATTTGAAAAAAATAGTGTTACTACAATTGGAAAAAGGAAGTTGGCCGTTTCATTATAGAAATTACTTTTTGCTTTCCTATATGCTTTTTGGCATGTCTTTCATTGATATGGCTTTTTTAAAGATGAGTAACGTAGTTGACGGTAGGATTAAGTTTCAGAGGAAGAAAACTTCAAAATTGTATGATATCAAAATAACGTGCCAAATGAACCAACTGTTAGATTTTTACATTTCGGGGAAGAAAAAAGATGATTTTATACTTCCGATAGTTAGACGAGAGACATTAGATTTACAATATAAAGATGTACATGGGGCTCGAAAAAGATACAATAAAGGCCTGCGACGAATAGCCGAAATCTGTCAAATCGACGAACATCTTACCTCATATGTATCGAGACACAGCTTTGCTACGCATGCGATGTTGAAACAGATTCCTTTGCCGGCAATCTCAGCAATGTTAGGCCATAGTAGCATGGCTACAACACAGATTTATCTTAAGTCCTTGCCGAATAACATAATAGACAGTTATCAAGAACAATTGAACATCATTTAATTATAGCAATTAAGAGGTAGCGGTTCGAAGTTAGTATTCTCCGCCAGTAATAATAGAGCTTTAAGATCTTTTAATTTTTAAGCAGAACATGCTTAAACTAGTCATAAGTATTATTTAATACATAATGTATTTTGAATTTTTTCTTTCCTTGGTGAATTGTCTGTAATAAGATATGAGAATTCAGGTCAAAATTTAGTTTTATAAAAGGTGAATTACTAAAAAGAACGACAAATGGAACTGAAATAGAAACTTTTCGAATTGCAGTCGAGCTGTCCCTAAAAACGGTTCTTTAATTAGACTCTTAAATTACCAAAATTTAATACACTTTTACAAATAGTAATACAATTACATTACTAGTAAAACCGGAATAAGAACATAAAATATCAGTAGCGGGATTACCTCTTTAAAAGCTTTCCAGATTTTCTCAGAACGAATATTAAGAGAAATAGTTAATCTATACAATAGGTTTAGTTTCTAACTAGGACTCCTCATTTCCTAAGATAGATAAAAGGTCAGCTTAGAAATAGCAAGATAATCTCACATCTCCGATGGTGTGTAATTTTTTTCTATAAAGGTTTTCGGTATGACTAGCCTTTTTCAGTACTGTTTTTGAAAGGCCTTATGGCAGCCATTATTTCTATCTTGGTACAGGTGCTAATAATATCTCTTAATTTTGACTATAATATAAAATACTTAGCTAAGTACGAATTTCCATTGATTTAAACTGGTAATCAGTATTTTATGGAAACCTAATGAAAGTTAATTTACTATATACTCAAAAAGTTGATATTTATCGCTGTCCTCGGAAGTGAATCTGAACAGGTTGATACTAGCTATTGCTTTTCTTTTTGAATTCCATTCATTGTATATAGATACCTTTAAGTATAAATTTTTAATATTTTTTACAGTTGGTAAAAAATTAAATTGCCATTTCCCCCTAATAGTCCTATCTAAAAAAAATTCTTCTATTCCATTTTTTGTGCCATAAAACTCACCATACTCGACTAAATACGAATTACCTTCAGGATCTACTACCTCCAGTCCAATATCTTGATTAGCATCGGACCATTCCAATACTATTCTTGTCATCAAATTATCAACGGTTGAAAAATCCGACTGAGGTTGGAAGCTTTCAATAACCTTTCCTCTTAGCTTTTCAGTTACATAGAGTTTTTCCATTTCATTAAATACTATATTGCGAATTTTTGTCTGATCTAAACTATCACTGTTTTTAAATGCGATCATATAATCAGACCAAGCCTTCAAAGGCTTATTGCTTAAGTGCCAACAATGGGCTACATTACGGTGAGATATAATATCTTCGCTATCCAAGGACAAAATTTCTCTATATACTTGAGCAGCTATGGTTTGATTTCCTTTAGATTGATTATAATAAGCTAGCCCTCTTAGTATATTCAAATCACCTGAAATATCTTTTACTAAATTACTCATAGATGAATCTCCGAATGTTTCAAATAAAAAGGGTTTCCTTTTTAACGATTTATATGGTACCGAGCTAGGTTTTTCAATTTTACCAGCCCTTATTTCATTATTATTTCCTATTTTAGAGTTGATCGTTTTTACTATTATCACTCCTCCGGCACCTCTACTACCATACCTTGTAGTACCAGCTAAACTCTTAATAACATACACATTTTCAATAGTATTTAAATCGACGTATGGGGGATATCCATCATAAGTTATTCCATCGATTTCCCATAAAGCTGTATTGTCCTGAGTCATCGAATTTTTAGAACGAAGAACTATTCCTTCTGTTGTTATTTTATAGTTTGTAACTTTGCCGTTAAGTGCAAATGCTATTGACGGTATATTGGGAGATTCTGGAGCTGCAAGATTAAGATCTTTTCCAGAAACTTCATTAATGGAATAACCAGCAGCTTTAGTGTTCAAATTTCCGAAAATACTGCTAACCTCTTTAGACTTTGTACCTGGACCATCTGATGTATTCTTTGCGTCAGTTACTATAACTTCATCCAGTTTTTCGTACTTATCAAAAAGTTCAATAGGTGGTAAAAAAATTTTTGAAATACGTTTTTCCAAAGTTTGAAGTCCTAAATGTGAAAAAACCAAAGTATCTCCTAAAGTAGCATTTATTTTAAATTCCCCATTGGATTTAGTTTTTGTTCCTACCAAGGTATTTTTTACTAAAATATTGACCCCTGATAAGGGTTCATTGTTGTGTAATACAACTCCTCTAATTTCTTGACCAGTTAAATAATGAGAGAGAGCAAAAAATAAAAAAGATAAGAGCAAATGGTTTGGACTAATGTAAAATCTCTTAATCAGGAAAAATTTAATATAACAAATCATAATTTATTTGAAAATAAATACTTTAACTGTTAAATTCCTTAATAATTAAAAATAAATCTTAAAATTATGAAAAATTCGAAAAAACTTCCTCTATCCTTGAAAAAAATTACCATTTCAAAATTCGCTGCAAACAATATAGTTGGAGGTAGCGCATCTAATTGCTGTACAACAGTTGCTTCAGCTTGTGTTTCAGAAAGTATTAGACTGCATTTAAAACAATCCAAACATTAAAATCCGCCTTTTTAAAGTTCCTGTTTTCTAATTCCTTCAGTTTTAATTGTTGATAACCCTGTTTTCATCTATAATATCACCTATTGCCCAATATTAAGATTAGTTCCATTTGGCATCAAATGAAACCAAATAAAATAAATGGTCCTTTAACACTATTTAGTTTAATGTTATTTGGTTTAATTTATTGTATATCAGCTATTTGTGGATAACTATTTGTATAAATCCATTTCTTCATTTGCCTATTTTCATACATTTATCAAGTAACAATATTGAAAGAAAACAAAAGCGCTTTTGTTCATTCTGTAACCCTAAAAAAGGAAAACAATGGACAATTATTTGATTCTCGAACGGCTCGATCGTTTGGAAAAACTTCTTACAGCGAATAAAAAGGTACTGACCTTTGAGGAAACCTGTGATTATACGGGAATTTCTCGAAGCTATCTTTACAAGCTTACTGCGGCTGGCAATATACCTCACTCCAAACCCAATGGGAAACTGATATTTTTCGAACGAAAGAAAATCGTCAGGTGGTTGCTCCAGAACGAAAGGGACTACGTTCAGGAAATCTAATATTCTATCCAATCATCATATCGCCAAGGGAATGTCCTTGGCGGTCAAAACAATTCTTATGAAAACCATACCGTACTTACGGGTAGGAACCTCGTACTATAAACTGGTACAGGCACCGACCATCGCAGGGCATTTCAATGAAATACTGGTGCATTGGAACATCGAGACCATCCGCCAAGACCATGGTAAGGATTACCTGAGCAAGGTTCCAAAGTACGATGGGTTTACCTGCATACCCAGCCATATTGATTTCAAACAGGAATATAAAGGGTTCTATAACACCTATTCCCCTTTGCCGACAATCCCAAAAGAAGGAGAATGTACGACCTCGTTGGATTTTGTGAAACATATTTTCGGCAAACATTATGAACTGGGGCTGGACTACCTGCAATTGCTCTACACCAAACCGGTACAGGTACTGCCTATTCTGTGTTTGGTCTCCAAAGAACGTTCCACGGGCAAAAGCACCTTCCTGAAATGGATGAAGGCCCTGTTCGACAACAATATGACCTATTTGACCAACGATAGTTTCAGCAGCCAGTTCAATGCGGACTGGGCAAATAAATTGCTCATCTGTATCGACGAGGTACTGTTCAATAAAGAAGAGCTGACAGAGCGTATCAAATACCTGAGTACGACCAACATCAATAAATTGGAGGCCAAGGGAAAGGACAAACGGGAGGTGGAGTTCTTCGGTAAGTTCATACTGTGCAGTAACAACGAGGACAACTTTATCAAGATAGATGGAAACGAGACTCGTTTCTGGGTACTGAAGATACCTGTACTTAATAAAGAGGAAACAAATTTTCTCCATCAATTGATATCGGAGATACCGGCTTTCCTGTTCTATCTACAACAACGAAAGCTATACACGGAGCATACTACCAGAATGTGGTTTACCCCAAAACAGATTAGAACCCCTGCCTTGGCAAGGCTGGTACAGAACAATAGGAATAGGGTCGAAAAGGAGCTGGCAAGTATCCTGTTCAGCGTGATGGAAAAGTTTGAACTGGACAGTATAAATCTATGTCCCATCGATGCCCTGCATTTGCTTAATAAGACCAGGGTGAAAACAGATTTGACACAGCTGCGGAAACTGCTGAAGAACGACTGGAAACTGACCAATCAGGACAACTCGAACAAATACCAAAAAATCGTCATTTGGAGCGATGGCGATATCCATTTGGCCGATGCAAAAGGACGCTACTTTACGGTCGAAAAAGACTTTTTGACCAAAAATTTCGATGATACGATGACGGAATAGTCCGAGGCCAATGTCTATAAAGGCTAAAGCTGTCATCAAACTGTCATCATTCTGTCATCAAAAAAAATAATGATGACAGAAAACGTCGTATAAAAGCAGAGAATGATGACACGATGATGAAACGATGACACGTTAAATCCAATACCATAGGGGCTTTAAAGGGTGCTGTCATCATATCATCAAAAAAACAA
>CAXBHA010000009.1:0-16656 GCA_963974955.1 uncultured Yeosuana sp.
AAATCGTCCTTTATTAATGCGTTGATGGGCAAAGACAGATATATTGTAACGGATATTGCAGGGACTACGCGCGATTCTATTGACACAAAATATAGCAGCTTTGGTTTTGAGTTTAATTTGGTTGATACTGCAGGAATCCGACGAAAAGCGAAGGTTAAAGAAGATTTAGAGTTTTACTCAGTGATGCGAAGTGTGCGTGCTATCGAGCATAGTGATGTTTGTATTATTATTTTGGACGCCAATCGTGGGTTTGATGGACAAGTACAGAATATATTTTGGTTAGCAGAACGAAACCGTAAAGGCATTGTAATTTTGGTTAACAAATGGGATTTGGTTGAAAAAGATCATAAATCTGTTAAGGAATATGAAAAAGCAATCAGAAAACAAATAGAACCTTTTACCGATGTTCCTATTATCTTTATCTCTGCAATTACAAAACAACGTATTTTTAAAGCTATTGAAACTGCTGTTGAAGTTTACAAAAACCGATCTAAAAAAATTAAAACCAGTAAACTCAATGAGATTTTATTGCCAATTATTGAAAATTATCCTCCACCAGCATATAAGGCAAAGTTTGTAAAAATAAAATATATCATGCAATTGCCAACGCCACAGCCGCAATTTGCATTTTTCTGTAATTTACCTCAATATGTGAAAGACCCATATAAACGGTTTCTGGAGAATAAATTACGCGAACATTTCGATTTTAATGGGGTACCAATAAGTGTATATATGCGTAAGAAGTAGGCTTTTAATCTAAAGATTTCCCGAGGCTGAGCCTTGGGGTTTCCGTTTTACCCCTCCTGTGGAGAGGTCGGAACTGCTTTTTTCACAGTTCCGGGTGAGGTAAAATATAAAATTTCAAGAAATTTTTTATTTCAGAACTTTTTTAGTTTGTAATTCAAGTTTAAAATTTTATAACTATTTTTAGTTTTAAAATAAGGATAAATGAATCAAATCATCACTTTTGGAGAAGTCTTAATGCGCTTATCACCTTCAGGGAGCAAAAAATTTATTCAATCAAATACCTTAGAGTTTTATTTTGGTGGAACGGAATTAAATGTAGGTCTGTCAATTGCTCATTTTGGGGGCAATGTAAAACATATTACGTGTTTGTCTGATGATTTTATAGGTGATACGGCTATTTCTTATCTTAATAAATTTGATTTGGATACGACATCCATTGTTCGTTCCAATAGACCACTTGGTGTGTATTTTTTAGAAGTAGGCGCCGTAATGAGACCAAGTTCTATATCTTATAACAGATCGCATTCAGCATTTTCTGAAATCCGACCGGATATGGTAAATTGGGAGACATCTTTAAAACAGGGCAAATGGTTTCACTGGACAGGTATTACACCAGCATTAACCCAAGGAAGTTTTGATACCTTAAAGGAAGGTTTAATATTGGCAAGAAAAAAAGGCATGCAGGTATCTTCAGATCCTACGTATAGAAGTGGACTATGGAAATATGGGGTAGACTCTAAAAGAGCACTGTCAGAATTACTGCATCATTCAACGATTTTTATTGGAGGTATTAATGAAATGAATGAGGTTTTAGATACAAATTTTGGATATACTAATGAAGAGTTTATTGAGGCAAGTAAATTGCTCATGGAAAGATTTCCTTCCATAGACAAGGTGTTTGATAAAATACGAACATAAATGCGTCATGGCATAAAATAAGAGCCAGAATGTGGAATGGTAAAGAATTTAGAGAAACACAAGATTTTGATATTACACATATTGTGGATAGGATAGGAACAGGTGATGCCTTTGCTGCTGGACTTATTTATGGGTTACAACATTTTGACGATTACGAATCTATGGAATTTGCAAGTGCCGCCTGTGCGTTAAAACATACGTATTTAGGGGATGTTAATTATGCCACTGTCGATGAAGTTACTGGAATTTTAAAAGGAAATACTACAGGGCGTTTTAATAGATAATATTTTATTAAAAGACTATTTTTTAAGTGGCTTAAATCAACTCATGTTGCTTTTAAAAACTGTAAAGTAATAAGTTGCATTAAAAACGCTATGCTTATAAGTGTGTATATGCCGTAAGAAGTAAATTAATCTTTTTGTTTTATAAATTCATATTCGCCAGTAACCGGTTTAAAAATAATTTTATAATTACCAGCTTCTGGTATATCAATATCATAACCATCTCGTAAACCAACACCCTTTGGAAAATTATTACTTCCCCAATTTTGTGACCAACTGTCTCTACATCTGAATTTGACTTTACCTGCTTTCAAAAAAATATTTAGTTCCCATATGTCATTTTCAATATCTGATAATGCCATTGGTGTCGATTTTGCTCCTACATCATCAAAACCATCTATAGAGGTGCCAATGATGCCTACATCATAATATAAAATTTTTACATCGGGATTGTATGTCTTAATTAATTTAAGAATAGATTTTCCATTTTGATACCTATTGAAAATAGTTGTGTTGGAAAATACAAGTTCAGCTTCTAATTGCCTTGCAATCGTTTCAAATTCTTTAGAATTAATAAGGTTAAAAGCGTTTTTGTAATCTTCCTCATCATAATAAAGCGAATCATTCGAAAATCCTCCTGTTCTTGAATTAGTATTAAATTTAGGGAACGCAATGTTATATTTCATAGCCAATGGAGTCATTCTGTCAACGATAACATTAGGATTTTTATCTATATCATTAACATAATTTATTATTTGTTTGGCAATTTCATTCTGGCTTTTGTCATTAATATTGAAATTTAAATTTTGAGCATGATAAGGAGTTTCAGAATTAAAGAAAACCAATTGATTATAAGCAGTGCCATAAATTAAGTAAGGAAGATTATGTTTGTTAAGACTGTTTTTATGGTCAAGAATAGAGTCAATAAATTTAATTTGAGTGCCTATCCAATTAAAATCCGATTCAAATTTCTGAACATCAAAAGCAATAGAATTATACAATTGTTCTAAAGTTGTTTTAAATTGAGCTTCTTGTTTACGCTTTTCATTCCAGTTATTGGCTTGTAAGGCTATAAGAATACCTATAACAACTAGAAAAACTTCACCAAAAGCATATCTAAAATATTTTTGAAATTTGTTCTCGTTGGCTAGTTTACGGCGTATGTTTCTAAAGAAGTTTATCATTGTGATTGGTTAGCAATGCAGGAAATAATAGTAGTGTTGGAGTTTTATAAATGTATGTAAATAATTTGGAATAAAACTACCAACTGCCTCCAGCACCACCACCAGAGAAACCGCCGCCGCCAAAACCACCACCAAAGCCACCGCCAGAACTTCGGCCACCGCCAAAACCACCAGAATGACCACCAAAACTTCCGCGTCCCAAATTGCTTAAAATAATGGCATCCCAAATATCAAAGCCACCATGCCTGTTGCCACCTTTTCCACCACCACCGCGTCTGTTTTTTGAAATGGAAATAATGATAATGATAAATACTATAAAAAGAATAAAAATAATTTGTGGAGGAAACCCACCATCATTAGTAGATTGTCCAGTCCCTTTATAAGCACCAGTTAGAATATCGAATATGGCATCAACGCCATTATTTAATCCCTGATAATAATCACCGGTTTTAAATTGTGGTATAATAACATTTCTTGTAAGTTCCCCAACAATACCAGCAGTAAGTCGGTCTTCAACGCCATAACCAGGAGAAATCCAAATTTTCCGGTCATCTTTGGCCAGTAAAATAAAAATACCATTATCTTCCTTAGCTTGTCCAATACCCCATTTTTGAGCCCATGAAGGAGCAAGCAGTCCAATATTTTCTCCTTTGGTAGTACTTATGATAGCAACAACTATTTGAGTAGATGTGGAGTCTGAATATTTGATAAGTTTATTTTCTAAGGTACTTTTTTCGGAAGCTGAAAGGAGATTTATAAAATCGTAAACGCTAGTTTGTTCTTTTGGAATTTTAGGAATATCAAATTGCGCAAAAGAAATACTAGAGAATAAAAAAACAATAAAATAGAGTAAATGTCTTATTGAACTTTTAAAGGTGTTCATTTTAAAAATGGAATGTCCCATGGCACGTTTATCCTTTTGAGATTTCATTTGAAAGTTCGTTTTTGTCTCCGTGTTGCCATGGAAAATATTGGTTCAAAACCTCACCAGCTTTTAAAATGCCTTCAATGAGGCCTTGTTTAAAATGTCCAGATTTAAAGTGGGATTGGATAAGGTCTTTTGTGCTATCCCAAAAATCGGGAGGGACAACATCATGAATCCCTTTATCACCACATATAGCAAAGGTTTTATCTTTTACAGCGACATAAATAAGAACCCCATTTTGTTCTTTTGTATTGTCCATTTTTAAATAATGAAACACTTCTAAAGCTCTCTTATAAGCATCGGTAGTTTGGGATGTTTTTTCAATATGCACGCGAATTTCACCCGAGGTATTGAGCTCGGCGGTTCTTATCGCTTCAATGATTTCCTGTTCTTCTTCTTTAGTAAGGAAATCTTCTACTTTAGACATAGTTGTTATTTAAAGTCGAATTCAACATCTACAGGTTTTTCTGCCCCCGCTTCTGCATCAAAATAGGGTTTGCCATCAAACTTAAAAAGGCCAGCTAACACTGAATTTGGGAATGTTTTTACGTGATTATTATAAGGTTTAATCGCTTCGTTATACCGTGTTCTAGCGGTTTGAATGGTATTTTCAGTACTGGTCAGTTCATCTTGAAGCTTCAGGAAATTCTGATTTGCTTTTAATTCAGGATAACGTTCTACCGTTACTAATAATCTTGAAAGCGCACTACTTAATCCACCTTGTGCTTCGTTGAATTGTTTAAGCTGTTCCGGTGTGATATTTGAAGGGTCAATGGTTGTTTGGGTAGCTTTTGATCGGGCTTCAATAACATCGGTCAATGTTTTACGTTCAAAATCAGCCGCACCTTTTACTGTATTGACTAAGTTACCGATAAGGTCGTTTCTACGTTGATAAGACGTTTGAACATTTCCCCAAGATTCACTTACATTCTCGTTCAATCTAACGGCCGTGTTATTAAATCCAACGGCCCATTTATAGATACCAAAAATTATAACAACAATTATAATTACCGGAATTAACCATTTTTTCATAATAAGATTATTTTTAAAAGTTAGTTTTTTTAGTGTTTAGCTATTAGTTGCAATAGTTGTTAAATTGTTACAATTCGTCTTTTATTTTAGTTAGCTGAGATTTTATTTCTTCCAATTTGCTGATAATTTCAAAATTATTCAAGGATTGTTTCTTTTCTTCTTTAAGATGTGTTTTTGCACCTTCAAGGGTAAAACCTCGTTCCTTAACCAAATGATAAATAAATTGGAGATTTTTGATGTCTTCTGGGGTGAATTTTCTATTTCCTTTAGCGTTTTTTTTAGGTTTAAGTACATCAAATTCTTTTTCCCAAAAACGGATGAGTGAGGTGTTAACACCAAAAGCATTTGCCACTTCACCAATGCCATAATATCGTTTTTCGGGTAATTCTATATACATTACATTAATCGAGCGATTGATTTTCCAACGATGCATGTTCTAATAGTATGTTAAACTCTTCGGCAGTTAAACTTCCGTAGTAGAAGTTAATCGGATTGATTCGTTCTCCATCTTTATGCACTTCATAATGGCAATGAGGAGCTTCAGATCGTCCTGTGCTTCCAACAAAACCAATAAGTTCCCCACGTCTCACCTTTTGGTTCTTTTTCACGTTGTACTTATATAAATGGGCATATAAACTGGTATAACCGTACCCATGATCAATTTCAATATGGTTTCCGTATCCAGTAGCACGGTCATCTGCGCGTACCACGACACCATCGCCAGTGGCGTAGACCGGAGTGCCTTTAGGTGCGGAAAAATCCATGCCCCAATGCATTTTGCGTATTTTGGTAAAAGGATCCGATCGCATTCCATAACCAGAGGCCATTCGTTTTAAATCTTCATTCTTTACAGGCTGTATAGCTGGAATAGCCACCAATAATTTTTCTTTATCTTCAGCAAGTTTTGCAATTTCATCAAGAGATTTTGATTGTACTACGATTTGCTTTTGTAAAATATCCAATCGTTTGCTGCTTGCAATAATTAATTCAGAGTTATCAAACCCTTCAAGGTTTGTATATCTGTTAATACCTCCAAACCCTGCTTTACGTTGCTCATCTGGAATTGGGTTGGCTTCAAAATAAACCCGATAAATATTATTATCCCTGTCCGCCACATTTGTTAAAACAGTTTCAGCTTGATCCATTTTTCTGTTTAGCAATTGAAACTGAAGTTGAGCGTTTTGTAATTCTCTTTTATACGCCTTTTCTTTTGGAGACTCAACGAACTGACTAGCAATAAAAACAAACATAAAACCAAAAAGAGCAGATGCCAAAATAAACATCGAAGCATATTTAATGGTCGTTTTCTTTTTGCGTTCTATTTTGCGATAAGAAAGTGATTCAGGATCGTAATAATATTTTACCTTACTCATTACTTAATTTATACTATTTTTGCAATTTATGTTAAATGCCGTTTATTATTGATTTTTAAATGCAAACGACCAAACCTACAAAATATTATTACAATATTACTGTGTAATTATAACAGTAGGTTCATATTGTCCAAAATTTAACACAAAAAAAGGAGAGTAAATATAAAAATTGTTTTGCAATTAATATAATTTTTTAACGTAGTAACCTTTTACATTAATGAAATCACAAGATATTCGTTCTAAATTTTTAAATTTTTTTAAAGAAAAGAATCATAGCATAGTTGCGTCGGCGCCGATGGTTTTGAAGGATGATCCTACATTAATGTTTGTCAATTCTGGAATGGCACCTTTTAAGCACTATTTTTTAGGAAATGCAAAACCTAAGCACAATAGAATAGCAGATTCTCAAAAATGCCTGCGCGTTTCGGGTAAACACAATGATTTAGAAGAAGTGGGCTATGACACCTATCACCATACCTTATTTGAAATGTTGGGTAACTGGAGTTTTGGTGATTATTTTAAAAAGGAAGCGATTGCATGGGCATGGGAATTGTTGACCGAAGTATATGGGATAGATAAAGATATTTTGTATGTATCTGTTTTTGAAGGAAACGCAGAAGATAATCTTCCCATGGATAAAGAGGCATACGATTTATGGAAAGCATTTGTTCCAGAGGATAGAATCCTTATGGGAAATAAGAAGGATAACTTTTGGGAAATGGGCGATCAAGGACCTTGCGGACCCTGTAGCGAGATTCATGTGGATATCCGGGCCCCAGAAGAAAAAGCAAAAATATCGGGTAAAGATTTGGTAAATAAAGATCATCCTCAAGTTGTTGAAATATGGAATTTGGTATTTATGCAATACAACCGAAAAGCCAATGGTTCACTTGAGAATTTACCGAATAAACATATTGATACAGGAATGGGTTTTGAGCGTTTGTGCATGGTGTTGCAAGGAGTTCAATCCAACTATGATACCGATGTGTTTACCCCGATTATTAGAGAAATAGAAACCATAACCAATAAAACCTATGGGGCCAGCGAAAAGGTTGATGTTGCCATTCGTGTTATATCAGATCATTTGCGTGCGGTAGCATTTTCAATCGCAGACGGGCAGTTACCAAGCAATACGGGTGCGGGTTATGTAATTCGCAGGATTTTACGTAGAGCCATTAGGTATAGTTTTACCTTTTTAGATCAAAAAGAACCTTTTATCTATAGGCTCGTTGATATATTGAGCAAAAAAATGGGTACGGCTTTTCCAGAGTTGATTGCCCAAAAACAATTGATTGAGAATGTTGTTCGAGAAGAAGAACAATCATTTTTAAGAACACTCGATCTAGGATTGGTATTGTTAAACAAAATTGTTGAAGATTCAAAAACTAAACCTATTTCCGGTGAAAAGGCTTTTGAACTGTATGATACTTATGGGTTCCCTATCGATTTAACCTCTTTAATTCTAAGAGAGAAAGGACTACAACTGGATGAGGCTGGTTTTCAAACCGAAATGCAAAAGCAAAAAAAGCGTTCAAGAGCGGCTAGTGAAATGGCTACCGAAGATTGGACTATTTTAATGGATGATTCTGAAGAGGAATTTGTGGGCTATGATTATCTAGAAACCAATGTCAAATTAGTGCGCTACCGAAAAGTGACTTCTAAAAAAGATGGAGAACTTTATCAACTGGTGTTCAATATCACGCCATTTTATCCAGAGGGTGGCGGTCAAGTGGGCGATAAAGGATATTTAGAAGATGAGCATGGTAACGTAATTTATATTTTGGACACTAAAAAAGAGAACAATGTCATTATACATTTTGCTAAAAATTTACCAAATCACCTGAATGAATCTTTTAAGGCCGTTGTTGATGAAAAGCAACGTTCCAGAACGGAATGTAATCACACAGCAACCCACTTATTACATCAAGCATTGCGTGAAGTTTTAGGGACCCATGTAGAGCAAAAAGGAAGTGCCGTCCATTCAAAACATTTGCGTTTTGATTTTTCACATTTTTCAAAATTGACTGATGATGAGATATCGGATGTCGAAAATTTTGTAAATGCTCGGATTGCTGGTAAATTACCATTAATAGAAAAAAGAAACGTGCCAAAAGAAGAGGCTATTGCTGAAGGAGCGATGAGTTTGTTTGGCGAAAAGTATGGTGATACGGTAAGGGCAATTCGGTTTGGTAAATCTATTGAGCTTTGCGGTGGAACCCATGTAAAAAACACGGCAGATATTTGGCATTTTAAAATCGTGTCTGAAGGTGCTGTAGCATCTGGAATAAGACGTATTGAAGCGATTACCAACGATGCCGTAAAAGACTTTTTTACTGAAAATAGTAAGACCTTTTTTGAAATGAAACAGTTGCTAAACAATGTAAAAGAACCAGTAAAGGCCTTACAGAATTTACAAGAAGAAAACGCAAACCTAAAAAAGCAAATAGAAAACTTACAAAAAGAGAAATCCAAAAACGTAAAAGCAGAACTAATTAATGAGCTTTTAGAGATTAATGGTGTTCGTTTTTTGTCGAAACAATTAGATTTAGATGCTACGGGCATAAAAGATGTGGCATTTGAAATAGGAAATCAATTTGATAATTTATTCTTAATATTTGCTGCAGAACAAGAAGGTAAAGCCTTATTGACCTGTTATATTTCAAAAGAGTTAGTCGCAAGCAGGAAATTGAACGCGGGTCAAGTTGTAAAAGAACTTGGTAAGTATATTCAAGGCGGCGGCGGTGGCCAGCCCTTTTTTGCAACTGCTGGCGGAAAAAATCCAAAAGGAATTCCTCAAGCCTTAGAAAGGGCCAAAGACTTTATATTGTAAGTGTTGCAACTTCAAACACAAATACCGTTAGTTAAGGAGTCTAATAACCAAATAGATTATACCTCTAATATCCTTCTATTAGGATCTTGTTTCGTTGAAAATATTGGAACGAAATTGGAGTATTTTAAATTTCAAAATCTTCAAAATCCTTTTGGTATTTTGTTTCATCCCAAGGCTATTGAAACGGTTATTTCAAAAGCTATAAACAAAACAAAATATACAGAGGATGACATCTTTTTTTATAACGAACTATGGCATTGTTTTGATGCACATTCTAAGCTAAATAACGCGTCAAAAAACGATTTGTTAATTGAATTAAATAAACAAATTGAATTGACAAATAAACAAATTAGGAACTCCACGCACATTATTATAACCTTGGGAACGGCTTGGATGTACCGATTTATTGAAACAAATAAAATTGTTGCTAATTGTCACAAAGTTCCTCAAGCCCAATTCAGCAAGGAGTTAATGTCTATTACTGAAGTTATTAATTCTCTTAAGAATAGCATTAGACTAATTCGATCAGTAAATTCTAAAGCATCTATTATTTTTACAGTATCTCCTGTACGGCATATTAAAGATGGTTTTATTGAAAACGCACAAAGTAAGGCGCATTTGATTGCAGCAATTCATCAAATTATCAACTGTCAATTATCAATTAACAATTGTCAATTAGCTTATTTTCCTTCCTATGAAATTATGATGGATGAACTTCGTGATTATCGTTTTTATGCTGAAGATATGATTCACCCAAATCAAATCGCCATTAAGTATATCTGGGGGAAATTTAAATTTGTTTGGATATCTACGGATGCCTATAAAACATTGGATGAGGTTGATACTATCCAAAAAGGACTACTCCATAAACCTTTTAATCCAAAAGCCGAAGGACACCAGCATTTTCTTAAAAATTTAAATGAAAGGACTATGAAACTTCAATTGGAATACCCACACATGGTGTTTTAATTGCAGGCATAAATGGTAATTAACAAAAAATTTTACAAAACAATCCTAAAATTTTATCGTCAGAATAACTAAATATTAACATAAACAAACACTTCTTACGGTTTATCTATTTTTAACAACATTATAACGAATTTATAGAAGTGGATAGATTTATTGAGTTAAATTTAAAACGCTATTAATCAGTTCATAAAAAAAAACATCCGATGCTATAATCAACTGGGATTATTTGCGTTTGGTGTTTTTTTTCTTGAACTGGTTTAAACTTTTTTGATTGAATCTAAATCATTCCCCGATGGCTCTGCGAGGATAGTCGGTTTTAAGAAATTTTTTATTCGAAAAATAGGAATTTTTTGCTCAATTGAAGGCTTTTTTTAACCGCATAGCATCGCTACGGAGTTCAAAAAAGACAAAAAGGGAGTGAAAAATAACATTTTGTAGCCAATTGAAAAAAGTTTAAACCAGTTCTTCAATTAATTTAATAAAAAACGCTAAAGTTTGTTACTCAAACTCAACCAGCCTCCACCGTTAACTGTTTCAATGCCATGAGTGTTTAAAATACTTGTTGCGCTTGCAGATCTCATGCCACTAGCACAACAGGCAATAACGGGCTTGTTTAGTTTTTTTATCGTTGCAATCTGTGAATTTATAACCTGTAACGGTATATTTTTAGATCCTGGAATGGCTCCTTGTACATATTCAGATTTGGTTCTTACGTCTATAATGATAGCGCCTCTCAATTGAAAGTCTTTTATCTTTTCGTTTTTATTTCCTGTTAGAAAATCAAATAGTCCCATATTTTGTAAAATTTTATGCAAAATACCATAATTTATTCTGAAATGAATGTAACAAGAGTTACAACATAAATATTTTAAGTAACTTCATGCTTCAATATGAAAACAGAAACAAGAAAAGACGAAATCATTAAAACAGCAGCAAACCTTTTTAAGGAAAAAGGTTATAGTGCTGTAACCATGCGAGATATTGCAAAAGCCATGGGCATTAAAGCGGCAAGTTTGTATAATCATATCAACTCCAAGCAAGATATACTAAAAGGAATAATCATTTCTTTGGCAGAAGAATTTACCATTGGTATGGAAACTATAAAAGCATCGGAAGTCAATACTATTGAAAAACTTAAGCAAATTATTTCAATGCACATAAGAATTACCAACAGAAATAAAGCGGGTATGGCCTGTTTAAATAATGATTGGATGCACCTTGAGGATCAATTGGAATATTATTTAAAACTGAGAATTAACTACGAAGATAATTTTCGAGATACTATCCGTCAAGGTATAATTGATGATGAAATTTTGAATGAAAATCTCGAAGTGTTGTTGTTTTCAATACTCTCAACGCTAAGATCACTATATATGTGGATTCCAAATAAAGAAAGTTTTAATGAAGTTGAATTATCCCAGAGTTTAAGCAATGTACTTATTAACGGAATTAATAAATAAGTACAAAAATATTTTGTAAATTTGTAAATAAACTAACAATTGTTAGTTTTAAAATAAAGATTGAATATACTACCAAATGGCAGATTTTTATAGCTTAAAAATTGCAGATATTTATAAGGAAACAAAAGACTGCGCTGTTATTTCTTTTGAGGTTCCAGAGGAGCTTAAAGCTGTTTTTAAATTTAAGCATGGTCAGCACATAACTATTCGTAAAGAAATCAACGGACAAGATATTAGACGTAACTATTCATTATGTTCAAGTCCATTGGATAATGAGTGGAAAGTGGCCGTCAAAACTATTAGAGAAGGTATTTTTTCAAATTATGCGTTTAATCAACTTAAAAAAGGGGACGAACTTTTAGTAATGCCACCTCATGGCGAATTTTATGTCGAGGTAGATAGAAAAGCCTCAAAAAACTATGTCGCTTTTGCTGCTGGTAGTGGCATAACCCCAATACTTTCAATTATAAAGACGCATTTGGTCGAGGAGCCTAGCAGTACTTTCAAACTGTTTTATTTGAATCGCACAGTAAAATCCATTATCTTTAAGGAAGAAATAGAACAGTTGAAAAATGCTTTTTTTGGGAGATTTCAAGTGTTTTATTTTTTAACCAAGGAACAACGTGATATTCCGTTTTTAAACGGACGTTTTGATAAAGAAAAATTAGCAATTCTAAACAAAACATTTATTGATATAGAAGATACGGCACATGCCTTTATATGTGGTTCGCAAGATATGATTTTTTTGATTCGTGATGAATTGATTGCTGCAGGTTTAGATTCTGATAAAATACACTATGAGTTGTTTTTTACCGGAAGCTCTGAAGAGGAAAACAGGCATATAGCCGAAGTTATAGAAAATAAAACTGACGGCACAGAAGTGACCATTATTGATGGTGGAAAAGAATTCCATTTTGTGATGGATGACGATTTTGATACCATTTTAGACGGGGCTTTAGCAGCAGGAGCAGATTTGCCATTTGCTTGTAAAGGAGGTGTTTGTAGTACGTGTAAATGTAAAGTAATTGAAGGGTCGGTAACAATGAAAGTCAATTACGCCCTTGAAGAAAAAGAGTTGAAACAAAATTATGTATTAAGCTGTCAAGCAGTGCCAACAAGTAAGAGCGTGGTGGTTGATTTTGATGTATAACATTCCTGTGAAGGCAGGAATCTCATGAATAGAAATTGAAATAATAATTAAAACGACCCTTAAAAAAGGGGGCTGTCTAAAAAGTTTAGTTTTACGTCATTGCGAGGAACGAAGCAATCTTTAAGTTTCTAGTAATCAATAAACAGATTACTTCACTGCGTTCGTAATGACGACTAATTTTAACTTTTTAGACAGCCTCTTGGGAGAGGCTTATGAGTGATGAACAAATAAAAAATTTAGAAGCCCAGTTTGAAGCACGCATTGCTCGTGATGAAAAAATTGAGCCTAAAGATTGGATGCCAGAAAAATACAGGCAAACGCATATACGGCAAATGTCTCAACATGCTCATTCCGAAGTTGTTGGAATGCTTCCGGAAGGCAATTGGATTACGAGAGCGCCTTCATTGAGACGAAAAGTAGCCTTACTGGCTAAAATTCAAGATGAAGCGGGTCATGGTCTTTATTTATATAGTGCCTGCGAAACACTAGGAATTACTCGCGAAGAATTATATGGGCAACTGCATTCTGGTAAAGCAAAATACTCCAGTATTTTTAACTATCCAACGCTCACTTGGGCCGATATGGGAGCCATTGGTTGGTTGGTTGATGGGGCAGCTATTATCAATCAGGTGCCATTATGTAATACGTCTTTTGGACCCTATGCAAGAGCCATGGTACGTGTGTGTAAAGAAGAGAGTTTTCATCAACGCCAGGGTTATGAAATCATGTTAAAACTTTGTCAAGGAACTCAAGAGCAAAAAGAGATGGCTCAAGATGCCTTAAATCGCTGGTGGTGGCCATCACTAATGATGTTGGGGCCAACTGATGCAGAATCGGTTCATACAGAGCAATCCATGAAATGGAAATTAAAACGCAAATCAAATGATGAATTGAGGCAGCAATTTATAGATCAAACAGTTCCTCAAGCAGATTTAATTGGATTGACTATTCCTGACCCAGATTTAAAATGGAACGAAAAAACAGGCCATTATGATTTTGGGGAAATTGATTGGGAAGAGTTTTGGCAAGTAGTAAAAGGTCATGGACCTTGTAATAAAGAACGAATTAGTGCTAGGGTAGATGCTTGGGAGAAAGGGCAATGGGTGCGTGATGCTGCTATGGAGTATGCTGAAAAGCAAGAAGAGAGAAAAGAAAAACAAGTAGTTTAACTAGATATGAGACGTTAGAAGTACGTCATTAATCTAAAATCTAAAATCTAATGTCCAATAAAAAAAACTGGCCACTGTGGGAAGTCTTCGTAAGAAGTAAAAATGGATTAGAACACAGGCATTTTGGTAGTCTGCACGCAGCCGATGCTGAAATGGCTCTGGAAAATGCCCGGGATGTGTACACAAGAAGAAACGAAGGTGTAAGTATTTGGGTTGTAGAATCTAAACGTATTACGGCCTCAAATCCAGAACACAACGGGGAATTATTTGAACCGGCACAGGATAAAGTATATCGTCACCCAACGTTTTATGATTTACCGGATGATGTAAAGCATATGTAACTACAAAATCGAAGCTGAATTTGAAATTGAACTTTAAATATGGATGGGAAAAGATTTGATTTAACAGAGCGTTTAGAAGATTTTGCAGCAGCTATTATTATTATTTTATATGACAAAAAACCATTGTCTTATGCAGGTGATTATTTAGCAAAACAATTGATTCGTTCTTCCTGTTCATCAGCTTTAAATTAAGGTGAGGTATTAGGAACTGGAACTGAAAAAGATAAAATCAATAAATTAAGACTTTGTTTAAAAGAATTAAGAGAGTCAAATCGAAACTTAAATATTCAGACAAAAGCTAAATTATTTTCAGGCGAAAGTTTAGAAGCTTTAAAAAGTGAAAATGACCAACTTATAAGAATTAATGTAACAGGAATTAAAAATATTAATTGAAAGTTTCGATTTCAAGTTCGACTTCAATTTCAATTTAGAAAAAAATGAAAGAAAATCTATATAAATATATCCTTAGTATCGCAGATAATTCCTTAATTCTAGGTCAAAGAATGGGCGAACTTTGTGGTCATGGTCCAAGCTTAGAAACAGATATTGCTTGCACTAATATCTCATTAGATTTATTCGGTCAAGTACGTAGTTATTATCAATATGCGGCTAAACTTGCAAATGATGGAAGAACTGAAGATGACATTGCTATGCTTCGTAAAGAGCGTGAATATATCAATGTTTTACTTGTAGAGCAACCTAATACAGATTTTGCCTATACCATGGCTCGTCAGTTTTTATTTGATGTATATCATTTTATGTTTTTAGAAGAATTACAAAAAAGCCATGATGTAACACTTTCCGCTATTGCGAATAAAGCCATAAAGGAGGTGAGTTATCATCAACGATTTTCATCAGATTGGATAAAGCGCTTAGGTGATGGAACTCCAGAGAGCCATCAAAAATTGCAAGTAGCTATCAATGATTTATGGGTGTATACAGACGAATTATTTCATCAAAACGAAATAGATAAAGAGATGGTACAATTAGGCATTGGTGTAGATGTTTTTAAGTTAAAAAATGACTATTACAAACGGGTTAATAAAATACTGGAACAAGCGACCTTAACGGTTCCTGAATCTAAATTTTTTAAAAAAGGGGGAAAGCTAGGAATTCATTCAGAACACATGGGATATTTGTTAGCAGATTTACAGTATATGCAACTTTTCTATCCAAAAATGAACTGGTAAAGCCCACCTCAATCCTCCCAAAGGGAGAAGGTATGATATGAATAAATTAATAGACAAATCGCATCCGAGTAAGAACTCTCTCCCTTTGGGAGAGATGTCCAGAGGACAGAGTGGGCTTAAGATAGATGGGGCTCTTATTCCTATTCTGGAACAGGTTTTTGATCCAGAAATTCCTGTTCTGTCTATTATGGATATGGGCGTGGTTCGTTCAGCAGCTATTGAAAATAATTTGGTCAAGGTTGAAATTACACCAACATATAGCGGATGTCCCGCGATGGATGTTATTGGAGACGATATTAAAAAAGCGCTAAAGGATGCTGGGTACGAGCCTGAAGTTGAATTAATTTTATTTCCTGCCTGGACTACAGATTGGATTACCCCAAAGGGCCGACAAGCGTTAGAAGATTATGGAATCGCCGCACCCTTAAATCCGGAAGCTGATAAAGATGCTTTATTAGGAAATAAAAAGATAGTGAAGTGCACACAATGTGGTTCAACCAATACACGGTTAGTAAGCCAATTTGGGTCTACGGCATGTAAAGCACAATTTCAGTGTAACGATTGTCAAGAACCGTTTGACTATTTTAAATGTTTAAAATAATATTATGAATACTAATTCACCAATGTCAGGACTTAGAACCGTTGTTTATATGGTTGACAATTTAGAAAAAGCAAAAGAATGGTATATGAAAGTTTTTAATGCTAAACCATATTATGACACACCTTATTATATCGGTTTCAATATTGGTGGCTTTGAAATGGGCTTGCATCCTAAAGAAAAAGCAAAGGGAACAGATAACGGAACTGTGTTGACATATTGGGGAGTTGAAGATGTAAATAAAGTATATCAATCATTATTAGACTTAGGCGCAACAAAACATGAGGAGCCTAATAATGTTGGAGGAGATATTGTTCTTGCAACGGTTTATGATCCTTGGAAAAATATTATTGGGATTATTTATAATCCTGAATTTAAAATTTCTAAATAGAAATAATAAAATTATATGAGTGAAAGCATATTGCTAAAAATAGAAAACAGAGTAGCGTACATTACGCTTAATAGACCTGAAGTGTTTAATAGTTTCAA
>CAXBHA010000010.1:0-16596 GCA_963974955.1 uncultured Yeosuana sp.
AAGTAAAGTCTCTAAGACTATATCGGCCTTTAATGTAATCGTACCCATCATGGGCATCATCATATATCTGAGAGGTCTCTTTTCCTCTTTTAAAGTAAATATCCAGAACGACTTCTTCAATTTCTTTTTCCCCTACATATTGCTGCACCGGGTATTTAGGAATAATGGCACCTTCTTTAATAAAAATAGGCATGGAATCTAAATCGGCATCTACCCATAATTCCTGTCCGCCTTCAACCACTTCATCTGTCCAGTAATTATACCAATTTCCAATGGGAAGATACATTCTTCTACCCTTAGCATTTGGCTCATTTATGGGACAGACCAATATTTTTTCACCAAAAACAAATTCGTCGTTTCTGTAATGTGTATGTGGGTCGTGTTGATCAAATAAAACCAATGATTTTAAAATAGGAATCCCTTCATTGGCATATCTCCAAAAGGCTGTATATAAATAAGGCAATAACTGATATCTTAACTCTATAAACTTTCTAACAACATCGGTTATATTATTACCAAAAGCCCAAGGTTCTTGATCGCCATGATCGCCCGAGGAATGCGTTCTACAAAATGGATGAAAAACACCCAATTGAATCCATCGCGCAAACAACTCACCATTTGGTTGCTCTGCAAATCCACCAATATCGGACCCTACAAATGAGTAACCAGACATACACATGCGTTGTGCTTGGATGTTGGCAATGGTTAAATGTTCCCAAGTAGCCACATTATCTCCCGTCCACGTTGAGGTATAACGTTGCGTTCCTGAATAGGCCGCTCGAGTGATTACAAAAGGCCTTTTAGGATACGAGAATTTTTTTAAACCCTGGTAAGTGGCTCTGGACATTTGCATACCGTAAATATTATGGGCTTTTCTATGGCTACAACGATTGCCATCATAATCATGTCTTACATCGTTTGGAAAGGTTTTACCAGGCACATCCATAACAGCGGGTTCATTCATATCATTCCAAACACCTTTCACTCCAATATCTTCTACAAGCTCCTTAAATAAGTCGGACCACCATTCACGAACTTCAGGATTCGTAAAATCCGGGAAATAACATTCACCTGGCCATACTTTCCCTTTCATATAAGGGCCATCGGCCCGTTTGCAGAAATAATCCTTTTCCAATCCTTCCTTAAAGACACCATATTCGTTGTCAATTTTGATACCAGGATCGATAATGACTACGGTTTTAAAGCCTTCATCATCCAATTCCTTAACCATCCTTTTAGGGTCTGGAAAGAATTCATCGTTCCAAGTGAAGCATCTAAACCCTTCCATATAATCAATATCTAAATAAATGGCATCACAAGGAATTTTTAGTTTTCTAAACTTTGCCGCAATTTCTTTTACATTTGACTCTGGATAGTAACTCCATTTACACTGATGATATCCCAACGTCCATAACGCTGGCATTTCATGTGGTCTCCCCGTTAAGTCGGTATAGTTTGTTACTACTTCAGACATATCAGGGCCATAGAAAAAGTAATAGTTCATTTCGCCCCCTTGAGCCCAAAAACTCGTAATATTTCTTCGTTCGTGACAAAAATCGAAAAACGATCTAAATGAGTTGTCTAAAAAGATGCCATAAGCCTTTTTATTTTGTAATAAACCAGTATAAAAGGGAATCGCTTTATAAAGAGGGTCGGTGTCTTTTCCGAATGCATAAGAATCGGTTACCCAGTTTTCAAAACGCTTTCCTTTTAAATTATTATCAACGGGCTTATCGCCTAAACCATAATACGCTTCACTTGCATGAGATGTTTTAGACATTTTAACGATGTCTCCACCAAATTCATAGCTTTCTTCCCAGTGAAACCCTAATTCATCCTCACAAATAAGCGACATGTCTTTAGAATCATAAATTGAAGCGCGAGTATCTGCTTTATTAATATGGCAAATTAGCTTTGAAGTTGTGATAATGTAATTAGTGTCATCTTCTGTAACTTCTAGTAAATTATAGCCTCTGCTGGCATATTTGGTAATGCCATAAGAAAAATCTTTATCAAATGTGCCTCTAGTAGTATATCTAAATCTTAAAACACTATCCCTAATTACGGTAACATTTAAAATAATATTGTTATCAGTTGTAAAAGAAAGCGTATCTAGGTTTTTTTTGTATGATATTATTTTTGATGGAAACAAGTTTCCTTTGTATTCTAATTCTGTATTTAAAATCATAAAGATTACAATTTATTACAACGCGAAAATAGTAAAATTTATAAACTAAGCGCCTGCATTTTTTATAAAAAAAAGGGAGCTTAATTGTGTAATATATAAAGTAATAGCCTTAAAACTAAGCAAATGTCATATTATTTGTCATGCTTTTATTTGAAATACAGAAATGGCCAATGGCGGGAGTGTGATTTCTGCAGAAAATTCTTTTCCGTTCCATGGTTGTTTTTTAGTTTCTAAAACTTCCTTTTTTACGGTAAACCCGTAATGCTTTTTTAACTTTTCGATGAAATACCGATTTTTTAGTAATAAAAGTTGCATGGTTTCATTTTTTTTTTTTTTTTATGTTTGAAATGTCGTACAATAATTTTAGGTCAAAACTTATTAAAGGCCGTTTTGGGTTAATAAAGGACACTATTACTAGCGCAATTTTTTTATTTTCTCTCCTTTGATTAAAATAGCGCAATTAAAATAATTATGGCTTTGATTTTTCGAGTTTTTATTTTTACAAAAAATTATAATACATAAATTTTTAACATAATGAGAAAATTAGATTTAAAAGAAAGCAGTAACGTTAGAGGAGGTGATAAATATGCTAGACTGATGAAACAGTGGCATAAATGTGTAAATGGTTCTTCCTATGCATGTGGAAGGGTAAATAGAATGTATGCAAGACATTTTGCTTAACTCATGAATTCGAAATTTTTCCAATAAAAATTAATAATAATCAAAAGTTTTATATTAATGATAAAATTAAATAAACACGAAAGCAGTAAGGTAATCGGAGGTAATTGGGAAAACCGTTATTTTAAACAATGGTATAAATGTTTACAAGGAGGTGGAAGCGGAAGAGCATGTGGGAGAGCGGAAAGAATAGCTGCAAGACACCAATAACAACACTGTTTTGATGTAGTTCTTGATAGATTTGTTTTTTATAAATAATTATTGAATGCTCAATTTTATTCAAGTTTTTTAAATTTAACCAAATGAATTCAAATAAACTTTTCGTAGTCATAGCATTGGTCTTTTTTTTTCATTTTGATTTAATATTTGCTCAAAAAGTAATACATGGGCATGTTATAGATTCTAAAAATAAAAAGCCAATAGAGAATGTTAATATTTATATTAAAAATAGTACAATCGGTACTATTAGTAATGCTGAAGGAAAGTTTGTTTTAAATATTCCAAAAAATTATACTGTTGGAATGATTGTTATGTCCTCAATTGGATATAAAAAGAAGGAATTAAATATTGAAAGCTTAAGTAATTTATCTGAATTTGAATTAGATAGAGAAACGATAGAATTAGATGATGTTTTATTACTAGTACAAAAAAATAAAATTACTGGAAAAGAAATAGTTGAAAAAGCTTTGAAAAATTATACAGTGAATTTTCCTGACACCCCTTTTTTAGCTAAAGCTTTTTTAAGGCATAGAGAAAGAAACGAAAAAGAATATAAATGGCTTGTTGAAAGTGCTCTAACGGTTTATGACCCTGATGTTAGTGAAGCGAGTTCAGAAATAAAAATTAATGTTGATGAGATTAAAAGAAGCTATGACAATAGGGAAATAGATACTTTATTGTTAAGTAGATTCTATCTGGCTAGTAAAAGAAATTTGAAAGCAAGAGAAATTAAAAAAGTAAAGGGTGAAAATAATTTAGATTTTTCAGAGGTTATTAGATGGAATGATTTAGAGTATAATAACATTGAATATTTAATAAAAGGACAGTTGAATATTATTAGGGAAAGACACACTCCTAATTCAATTTTTGGAGAGAATATTTATATGACACATACCTTTTCTTTAGATACAGTTCTAATTGAAAACGAACGTTTTTTATATAAGATTAAAATATCACCTAACAAAAAAATGATTGATTTAAAATTAGGAGATACATACAATAAAGGCTTTGTTCCAATAGGTTGGTTATACATTTATAAAGATAATTATGCAATAAAAGAATTAGTATATGCGCTTGTTGCGGCATCTAAAAACCAAAAAGCTAGGAGTAGAACTATCTTTAATTCTAAGGTAATGCATAAAATCAATCTCAAGTTAACCGAATATAACAATAAAATGTATCCTAAATATTTTTCTTATGAAACCCCAAAGTCTTTAAATATTATTTTTAAACCTAATGCTAATGGTAAATATAATAAAGAATCAATTAGAGATAAAGGAGAACAGTATTATTATTCTAAACAAGAGATTTTATTTACTGAAATTACAACTGATGATAGAATAATAAATACTACGTTACAAAAAAACAAATGGGATAGTGATATTTTTAAACCTATGCCCTTTAATAAAAGCTTTTGGGACAGTTACAATATTTTATTAGAAACAAAAGAAGAAGAAAAAATGGCTCTTGATTTAGAAAAAACGAAGGCTCAATAAAATAACAGGCAGTAGCCGAAAAGCCTTTAATAGAGTAGGTGTAATTATAAATTTTTAACATTATGAGAAAATTAGATTTAAAAGAAAGTAGTGTCATTACTGCTGGAGGTAATTGTGGCAGAATTGGAGCAAGATTAATTAAACTTTATGAGAAAGGACGTGATATTAGCAGGAACGCCAGACGATATGTGGGCGCTGGGTGTGCTACGGTTTAAATTCTTTAGAATTCTTTGATAAAGGGGCTGTTTTAATTACGCTTAGGGCAACCTCTTTATATTTCAAAGAAATGATTTTTTAGACTTTAAGTATAAACTTAATTTTTTTTAATTATGAAATGCCCATTAAGAATTTGCAAACCTCCCGATAGCTATCGGGGCGATATGAACAACAGGGCATTCCATCTCTGTGCTGAGCATTCTAAGATAAAACCAAAAAACCAAATAAACATAAACGGATGAAAAGAATAGTAATACTTTTGTTTTTCATAAATTATAAGATATTATTTGCCAGCATATCCATTAATGGGAAAGTGTTTGATTACACAACAAGTGAAGGAATTCCATTTATAAACATTTATATTGAAAATACTACAATTGGGGTTATAAGCAACTCTGATGGAAATTTTATAATTAATATTCCAAGCACCTACAAGAATGCTGTTTTAGTTTTTTCTTCAATTGGTTATGAGACCTATAAAATAAAAATATCAGATTTAAATACAGGTACTTCAAATAGTATAAAATTAAAACAAAGCACTACCGTACTAGACGAGGTTGTCTTAAATTATAAAAAACTTACAGCTAATGAAATTGTAAAAAACGCCTTTGGTAATTACTATAAAAATTTTCCATCTTTCCCCTTTTTATCAAAATGTTTTTTAAGGCATACAGAAAAAACAAAAACCGAATTTAAATGGCTAGTTGAAGCTGCTATTGAAGTTTATGATCCAGGATTTAATGTTAACCCCAAAAAAATTAAAGCAAATGTTTTAGAGGTTAGAAAAAGCATCGACAATAGATATATTGACACGCTTTCTGCATATAAATTTTATTCTAAATATGTGTTAAAAAAGCCTAATAGAGAGATATGGCGTAAAGATTTTAATTTAGAAGAAGTTTCTTTTAAAGAAATCGAAAAAGCTATAATTTATCATGACACATATTCTACTTTAAGGGGATGGCAAGAAAAGTTCTTTTATAGCCTGTTTTCAACCGACCACAATAAAATCCGATATTTTAAACAAAACAATTCAATATTAGATGGTCAAATTCTTAGCAAGCATACCTTTAAATTAGATACTGTCTTAACTTATAATGGTGATAGAGCATATAAAATAAAAATACTGCCCAATGTTCCTCCTTCAAATTTAAATAGGTTTAAGAAAAACAGAGAATTACCGATTGGTTGGATTTATATTAGAAAGAAAGATTTTGCCATTATAGAATTGAAATATAGTCTAATTAATAACTCTAAGAATAATAGTGTAAACTCTAATATATTTGGATCAAAAATCGCTTCAATATATAATATAAAATTTATAGAGTTTAAAGGGAAAATGTACCCCAAATTCATATCGCTTGCCACTCCCAAAGGAAATAGATTTATGGAGAGCCTAGATGGTTTAGACCTTGAAAGCGAGATAAGTGATCCTGAAATATATTATTATACTAAACAGGAAATACTTTTTAATGAATTTATTGTAGATCAAGTAGAAATAGAGTCTGCTTTAAAAAAGCAATGGAATGATGATTTGTTTGCTCCAAGAAACTTCAATACTGCCTTTTGGAAAAATTATAATATACTCTTAGAAAGCGAAGAAGAGCAAAAACTCATCAATGATTTAGAAAAGGCGAAAGCTTTTAAAAAATAACAGGCAGCAACCGAAAAGCGTTAATAGAATAGGTGTAATTATAAATTTTAAAATTATGAGAAAATTAGATTTAAAAGAAAACAGTAAAGTTATTGGAGGAAATGCTCCTTCAGCTAGAAGATGTGACAGATTGTATCGTAGATATTTAAACGGCTCTGAAAGGGCTGGAGATACTTTTCTTAGAATTTGTTAAGCGAATTGTCGTACTAATTTAAGTTAATAAAAAGAGTTGTTTTTTAGTTTTAATAAATAACTCTTTTTTTAAATAAACTATGAAAAAGCTTCTGATTATTTACCAATTATTTTTTGTTTCACTTTTATATGGTCAAGAACCTATAAAAGGAACTATTGTTAATTTAGATACAAATATTCCTGTTGGTGATGCTAATATATACATTAATAACACATCTATAGGTACAATATCAAATGAAGATGGACAGTTTGTATTGATGGTTCCTGAGAAGTTTAAATATGAGAACTTTTTATTTTCTGCCTTAGGGTTTGAAACCCAAAAAAGAGAATTATTTGAATTGCAAAAAGATGGCAGTGCTATAATAAAATTGATACCTAATGAAATACTTCTTGATGAAATAGTAATTACAACAAATAAAATCAAACTCAATGGGTCGCAAATTGTTCAAAAAGCGTTTGATAACTATTATAAAAACGCACCAATTAATCCATTTGTCGCAAAAGGGTTTATAAGGCATACAGAGAAAACAGAAAAAGAATATAAATGGCTAGTTGAAGGCGCGTTTGAAATGTATGACTCTGGTTATGATAAAAATGACAATGTAAAAATAAATGTAATTGAAACCAGAAAATCATTAGACAACAGAATAGTTGATACAGCATACGTAGTAAGAACCTATTTAAGGGAAATTAATAATTCTAGCTTTAAAAAAAATTATAAAATAGCCGAAAATTATAAGGACCTTACTTCAACAGAATTGAATAAAGCTTTTGCTTATTATGACAATCATTATACTTCAGGTTATAATAAAAAACATGGAGTGTTAGAAAAAATTTTATCTACAGATATTAATAAAATCCGTTATTATGACAAAAAAGAAGCATCATTAAGTGAAAAATCATTAAAACAATATGCTTTTAAAATAGATACTATAATCGGTTATGGAGATGAAAAAACCTATAAAGTAAAATTTTCTAGATCAAATAAAGATTCAGGAAAGCTCGATGTTGGTTATTTATACATTTTAAATAGAAATTTTGCAATCACTGAAATAGAATATTCAGTGTTATTGGCGAAATCACATTATCGACGAAAAGTTACAGGTCAAAATATATTATACAGCACAACTATTAAATTTAAAGAATTTGAAGATAAAATGTATCCGTTTTACTTGTTGCACAAAACATTTAAAATAAACAATCTACGTTCATTAAAAAGTTTAGAAAATAGCGAAGAAAGTAACTCAACAATAGGGTATTTAACCCAACAAGAGATTTTATTTTCAGAAATAATAACACAAAATCAAGAGGTTACGAAAATAGCATCTAACTCTGAATTTTGGAATGATAATTTGTTTTTAAACGAAAAATACAATTTGTCTTTTTGGAATAATTATAATATTCTTTTAGAAAGTGAAGAAGAACAAAAATTTATCAAAGATTTAGAAAAAAAGGTGAGTTTAAAAAAACAGTTTGAGCAACAATGAAAAAACTATTGGACACCAATTTATTTTTAATCACATTATTTGTAGTTATATTCTGTTATATTATTTCATTTATTTCTACAGATGTTGTGCTAAGCGATAAAATATACCAAAAGTATCTTAATGAAAAATATGAAAATAAATATAACGAATATAAAGATTTAGATATAGATTTATCTGAATTTGAAGATGAACTTAAGCAATTTGAACAAGATGCAGAAGACACAAACTCTTATGGCTGGGATTATCTTTATATTGATTTAGTAGCAATAACAGTCCCTTTATTTTTGGTTGTATTAGGCTTTAGCGGCGCGTTTTTAGTGCTTATTCTGTTTCATAAAAAATTACATATTATAAAGTTTACAGCGGTACTTAAAGCAACGTTATTAAGTTTTATGGTTTTTTACATTCCAGAAATAATATCTGCCTTTTACTTTTTAATCTTTAAGAAAAATTACGAACTAAAAGACATTAAAGAGTTCGAAAGCTATTTTTCCCTTGGCAAAATGTTTAATAAAGAACAAACACCCTCATGGCTATGGGATATTGTTTCAGAAACAGATTTTTCATATTTTATTTTTCCGCTATTGGTTGCAATGCTTCTTAAAAGCATGTATAAAAACTTTAGCACAGGCCTTTTAATAGGGTATTCGTTTATTGCATATTTTATAATATACATTTTGTATAATACGGTGTTTTGGTATCTATTTGACCTTATTTAGTATGAGAAAGATAACTATAGCAATTATATTTTTAGGGCTGTTTACAATCCTGTTTTTTGTTTTAAAAAAAGGATTTAGCACTAAATCAGGTCACCAAGCCAATTTGGAGGTTGCTAAGATTAAAACGTCTAAAATGCCTTTGTTTGAGTTTGTTAATCTCGATTCCAAACCATTTTCAAAATATGATTTAACTAAAAATAAGGCAACAATTATAGTTTATTTTGATCCAGATTGTGGGCTTTGTGAAAAGTCTGGAAAAGTATTTAGCACTTTTAAATCAATACACAAAAATGCTAATGTATTATTTGTATCGCACAATACAAAAGAAAAAATTTTAGAATATCAGGATCGTTTTAATCTAAATGCAATTTCCAATATTCGATTTTTGCAATGTAATGAAGATGAGTTCTACAATCTGTTTAAAGAGTTTAACACCCCAACATATTTTATATATAACAGGAAACAAGAACTTGTAAAAATAATTAATGATGATGTGCCAGTAGAAACGGTCCTGAGGTATATTAAAGTGGCACAAATTGAGTTATAAATTCAAAAAATATATTGTTTTACAGCACGATCAAAAAGATTGTGGCTGCGCATGCTTAAAATCTATTCTTCAGTTTTATGGTGGAGACACTAATTTAGAATATCTTAAAGAAATAAGTGGCACAAACTCCAAAGGCACTTCTTTTTTGGGCCTTATACAGGCTTCTGAAAAAATTGGATTGTTCTCCGAGGCTTTTGAAGCGAGCATTAATGACATTAAAACTCTAAAGAACCCTTTTATTCTTCATGTGGAAGTACAAGAAGGTCTTCAACATTATATAACTTGTTTTCAATACAACAAAAAAGGGTTTGTAATAACTGACCCAGCAATAGGTTTACAAATATATTCTGAAGAAGAATTGTTGAAAATATGGAAAAGCGGCTATGTTTTAGTAGTAAAGAAAGCTAAAAGCTACCAACCTCAAAAAACACATAAAAAAGAGTATTTAAAATGGGTTTTAAAAATGATGAAAGAAGATACCTCTTTCTATATCTCTGCGGTTTTTTTAGGGATTGTTATAGCACTTCTTAATATGGCAACATTAGTTTTTACCGAAAAACTTTTAGATGTTGTTTTGCCGTCCAGAAGCCTACCTTTATTGTTTAAAACATTAACTATTTGGTTTGTTTTATTACTCACGGTTATTTTATTAAACTACTTAAGGTCAATGGTTTTAATTAAACAAGCTTATAATTTTAATGTACGCATATTTCGGCACTTTTTTATAAGGTTGTTAAAAATGCCTAAATTATTTTTTGATAGCAAGCGACAGGGAGATATGATTGCGAGAATGAACGATACTGAACGGATACAAAGAAACATAAAAACTATTATAGCCGATTCTTTTATTAAACTTTTTGTTGTAGTTATAGCTTTTATTTTTTTATTCCATTATTCCGTTGAAGTAGCCTTTATTATTTTAACGGCAATACCGATTTTATATTTATGCGCAGTTCTTTTTAATAGTAAAATAAAGAAATTTCAACACAAAATGTTTATTGATTATGCGCAAACAGAATCAAACTATATAGACACCATTAGTGGTATTGAAACCATAAAAGTATTTAATAAAGAAAAAACATATTTTAAAAAGAACGCAAGTATATATAGATCTTTTCAAACGTCTATGTTAAACTTAGTTAAACAAGATATCAATCAACATACTTTAATTGAAATATGTGCAACTATTATAAGTGTATCAGGAATTGTATATGCTGTTTTGTTAGTCTTTAATAGGTCTGTTGAAATTGGAGATTTGATAGCTATTATTTCACTAATACTTATGGTAATTGAAGCACTTAAAAGCATTGTACAGCTTAATTTTGAGATTTTTGAAAGTAAAATAGCAATAGAACGAATGTTTGATTTTTCAAAACGAAGCGATCAAGTAACCAACAGCACCAAGAAAAACCAGCTTGAAAAAAGAATTAAAAATGTATTTTCCATAGTTATAGAGAATTTGTCATTTTCTTATCCAGGTCAAGATTTTTTAATAAATAACGCGTCCTTAATTTTAACAAAAGGAGAAATTATATTTTTAAAAGGACAAAGTGGTAGTGGAAAAAGTACACTAACACAAGTTTTATTAAAGTTTTACAAACAAAATAATGGAACAATTACTATAAACAATAAATTTTTGTTAGAAGATATTGAAACATCAAATTGGCGGAATTATGTTGCTTATGTTCCTCAAACCATAAAAATATTTAATGAAAACATACTATATAACATTTGTTTAGATAATAGCACAAATGAAGGTGAGATTATTGAATTTTGTAAAGAAAATTTAGAAATTGATTTATTCTTAACTAAATTTCAAGATTCTTATTGGACTGTTTTAGGTGAAGAAGGAGTTAAACCTTCTGGCGGAGAAAAACAAATAATTGCACTAGCTAGAGCGTTATTTAAAAAACCGAAGGTGTTAATATTGGATGAAGCCACATCTTCAATGGATAAATATACTCAAGATAAAATATTGACTTTGCTAAACACAATAAAAAAAGATATGATCATTCTTTTTATTACCCATAATGAAGCTTTATCATATAGCGTAGAAAGCAACATATATTTACTACAAAACAAAGCAATATCATTGAAGCCAGTTTAAAATGATTCAAATTCCAGAACTTTTAAGTGCCATATATAAAAACAGAGATAAAAGCATCATTGCTGGCATCACCGTTGCATGGGGGGTTATGTTGTTAATTTTATTAGTGGGCACAGGAAAGGGCTTGCAAAACGGCGTGAAAAAACTATTTTCTAGTTATACGATAAAAACTATTGAGGTATTTTCTGGTGAAGCTTCAATATCAGATATGAGCGTTACCAAAGGGGATCTTATTTATTTCAATATAATAGATATAAATAATATTTCAACTAATTTTGATTATGTGGACAATATATCTCCAGTTGTAAATGTTCAAATTCCCAAAATTTATTCTGAAAGAAAAAGTATAAATCGATTCTCTCTATTAGGTGTTAATGAAAATTATTTTAATATTAAGACGTTAAAATTAAACAAAGGAAGGTTTTTTAATGTTAAAGACAAAAACAGAAAAGTTATTATCATTGGATATGATATTGCTGAAAATCTATTTAATAATGTAAATTGTATTGGACAAGTTATTTTTTTAAAGAATATTGGTTATAAAATTATTGGGGTTATTGAAAAAGACAATTTATTTGATAATTCTGGGTTTAATATTTATATTTCTTATGAAAACGCACTTGACATAAATAGTAAAACAGATTTTGATGAATTCATTTTATCGTTAAATAATGAGGTGAATGCTGAAGAGTTTCAAAAAACATTAAAAGTGTATCTATCAAAAAACAAGGGGATAAACCCAAAAGACAAAACGGCTTTTTATTTTAATAATGTAGAAAGTACTCTAAAATCATTTAATACCTTATTTAGTGCTATTAATTTATTTTTATGGTTTATTGGGCTTAGTTTTTTAGTAAGTGGAATGCTTGGTATTTTTAATATAATGACCGTAATTGTGAGAGATAGAATTGGTGAATTTGGGATTAGAAAAGCACTTGGTGCTACTCCTAAATCAATTCAATTAATGGTATTGATAGAATCATTAATTATCACATTGGTATCGGGCATTCTAGGGTTAATAATAGGATTTGTATTAATTTCCCTGATTAATTTATACATCTCAATAACTGGCGGAAACACCAGTTTTCTAGTGCTAGACGTTAATATCTACATTATTCTTGCAGCAATTATTTTATTAACAATGTCTGGGTGTGTTGCAGGAATTATACCTGCCCGAAAGGCTTCGAAAGTTTTACCAATAGAAGCATTAAGAGAATTAAACAATTAATGATAAATGAACAAACGAATAGGATTTTTTATATTAGTGTTAATTGTCTCTGCTATAACTATCATTGTTTTAAAAAATAAGCAGAAAGTTATTCCTAGCGAATCCCCTAAATATAGAAATATTAGTAAGACAAATTTCTTTTTAGGAAAATTCAGACCGATAGAAATGGTTAATATACAGCCTAAAATATCGGGGATCATAGATTCTGTTTACGTAAAAAGTGGAGATAAAGTGTCAGTAGGTGACAGAATAGCAAAGCTAAGAATCATTCCAATACCAGAAGACATTGAGAGAACGAAAAAAGCGTTGAGATTAGCCTTAGTTGACTTGAAACAAAAGGAGATTAACCATAATAGAAATATTGAGTTATTTAAGAAAAATGTAATTGCCAAAAATGAACTAGAAAGAACAGAGTTAGAACTCAATTTTGCAAAAATAGAATATTCAAATGCTCAAAATAATTTTAATATAGTAAAAAAGGGTTTTTCAAGTGATGTTAACGAATCGCCCAATATTGTTCAAGCTACTATTGATGGAGAAGTTTTAAATGTTTTGGTTAAAAAAGGCGTAAATGTAACAGAAAGAAACACATTTAATGACGGAAGTACTATTGCTGTATTAGTAAACACCAATAGCTATATATATGAGTTTGAGGTTGCGGAAAACGATATATCTAATGTATCCAAAGGGGATGAATTTAACATTAGTATAAAGGCTCTCAATAACAAAATTGTCAAGTCTAAAATTAATGAGTTAAAACCTTTAATAAAAAATGACAATAGTTTTTACTATTTAGCAAGTGGCACTATTTTAGATTCAATACCAGCGATTAAACCAGGATATACCGGCTTAGCAGAATTTATCCTTCAACAAAAAGCAAAGACTTTAAGTATTAAAGAAAAAAACATTATATACAAAAACAGAAAATCATTTGTTGAATTGATAGATAATGATGATATAATAACAGAGGTTGAGATAGAAGTAGGCGTTTCGGATGGTATTTATACCGAAGTATTGACAGGCTTAAAAATGGGTGATAAGATAAAGATTCAATAGGTTCTATCCAATAAACTTTATAAACAGAAAATTAGGCAGGTATAGCAGTATCTCATAAACCGTGTAAGTTAATGTAAACAATCTGGATCATGTCCCAGGTTGTTTTTATTTTATTTTATTTGAAATACAGAAATGGCCAATGGCGGGAGTGTGATTTCTGCAGAAAATTCTTTTCCGTTCCATGGTTGTTTTTTAATGGTAATCTCTTTAGTATTTGTAACACCACTGCCTCCAAATTCTATAGAATCGCTGTTAAAAATTTCAACAAGTTTTCCTTTTGCCCGAAGACCAATGCAATATTTTTGATGAATAGTAGGTGTTAAATTACAAACCACAACGGTATTGTTTTCTTCTTTATAGCCTTTTCGTATGTATGATATTACAGAATTTTGATAATCGTCATAGCTTATCCATTCAAAACCTTCACCGCTAAATGCTTTTTCATACAGTGCAGGTGTCGATTTATAAAAGGTATTCAAGGCTTTAAAATACGTTTGTAGTTTTTTATGGGAATCGAACTCTAATAAATTCCAGTCCAGGCTTTCTTCAAAATTCCACTCATTAGATTGCCCGAATTCACCCCCCATAAACAGTAATTTGGTACCTGGATGCGTAAACATATAACCATATAACAAGCGTAAATTTGCAAATCGTTGCCATTCATCACCAGGCATTCTTCCTAAAATGGATTTTTTGCCGTGAACCACTTCATCATGAGAGAGTGGCAGCATAAAATTCTCGGTAAAAGCATAGGCCAAACTAAAGGTGATTTCGTTCTGATGGTATTTTCTATAGACCGGATTTTTTGCAAAATATTCCAAGGTATCGTGCATCCAACCCATCATCCATTTCATTCCAAAACCTAGACCACCGATAAATGTTGGTTTAGATACCATTGGAAATGCCGTGGATTCCTCGGCAATCGTTTGAACATCTGGGAACGATTTATAAACTTCTTCATTTAGCTCTTTAAGGAAATCAATCACTTCTAAATTTTCCCGTCCGCCAAATTTATTTGGTTCCCACTCGCCATCTTCTCTGGAATAGTCTAAAAATAACATAGACGCCACCGCATCAACACGTAAGCCGTCGGCATGATATTGCTCTAGCCAAAACACGGCATTACTAATTAAAAAAGATTTAACTTCGTTACGGCCATAATTAAAAATTAAACTTTTCCAATCTTGATGGTAGCCTTTTTTTTTATCAGGGTGTTCGTACAAGCAAGACCCATCAAAAAACCCAAGACCATGCACATCTTCAGGAAAATGAGAAGGTACCCAGTCTAAAATAAGCCCAATATCATTTTGATGTAACTTATCAACTAAATATTTAAACTCTTCCGGGTAGCCAAATCTTGAGGTAGGGGCAAAGTACCCTGTAACTTGGTAACCCCATGACGGGTCATAAGGAAATTCCATGATCGGCATGAGCTCAACATGCGTAAAATTCATGTCTTTTACATAATTCACTAAGTCGTCTGCCAACTCAAAATAAGAGAGAAAACGATTCTCTTCCACTTGGCGTTTCCAGGAGCTTAAATGCACTTCATAAACCGAATATGGGGAATCTAAAGCGTTGTGTTTCTTCCGCTTTTTCATCCACTCGGCGTCTTTCCATTTGTAAGTGTCATCCCAAACAACAGAAGCCGTTTTTGGAGGATGCTCACAGCGTCGCGCATAAGGATCTGCTTTTTCGGTTTTTATGTCATTATGATGACTATGAATTTTATACTTGTAGGTATTGCCTTTTTTAACCAATGGGATAAACCCTTCCCAGATACCACTGCCGTCCCAACGCACGTTTAGTTGATGTTCTCCTTCAATCCAGAAATTGAAATCACCGATAACAGAAACAGATTTTGCACTGGGCGCCCAAACAGAAAAATAAGCACCTTCAATACCATCGACAGTAATGAGATGTGATCCAAATTTTTCGTAAAGCCGATAATGTTTACCCGCCTTAAAAAGGTTGATATCGAAGTCTGTAAACAGACTGTGGGTTTTTACTTGTGCCATAAATTAATTGTTAATTATATTAGAAATTCCCTTTAAAGGAATAACAGCCCATTGTGGGCGAGAGTTTAGTTCATAACCCAATTCATATACTGCTTTTTCGAGCAAACAATATTTTAAAATAAAAATACGCTCTTGGTTATATCCTAAATTTAAATTTGCGTTTTGTGTTTCAGTAACATAGGTTCCTAAAAACAACCCTGTTAAATAGCGATATAAAACCTCTCCCGCTTTAAATAAATCATCTTGAGACGCCTTGTAATGCGCTTCAATATTATTAAAAATAGTCGCATAAATAGCGTAATGAAACGATCTAAACAAGCCTGCCACATCTTTTAAGGGCGGTTGCTTAACTTTTCGGTCCCTAATGGTGCTTTCTGGTTCGCCTTCAAAATCTAAAATATAAAAATCGTTGTCTTTAACCAATACTTGGCCTAAGTGATAATCGCCATGAACACGAATACGCTCTCCTTTAAGCTTTGTCCAGTCAAAGGTTATAAAGCGTTTTCTGATGAGGTTTTTCTTATCGAGAAATTCGTTTGCCAAATTTAGGGTTAATCCATCTAATTTATGGAGATTATTTTCAATAGTATTTAACCTGTTTTGAAACTGATAAAGCATTCTGTTTTTGAGCCAAACCGTATAATCATCATTAAAATGAGTTGGTGTGAAGGCGGTTTCTTCGAATTCAGATCCTAAAGCAATATGCATTTCGGCGGTACGTTTTGCCAAGGTTTTAATTTTTGAAAACAAGTTTAATCCGGCCCAATCAATAAGTTGTGGTGGAATATCTT
>CAXBHA010000011.1:0-16124 GCA_963974955.1 uncultured Yeosuana sp.
GCGCTGGTTTTTTTATTTTCTCCCTTACAATTAAAATAGCGTCTTTAAAATAGCATTGGCTTTTGTTATTTTAATTTATTACGGCTTTACACTTTTCCGGCTTTAAAATTCGGCTTAATAGTTATTGTGGTTCATATATACTTAGCTCAATTAAGACAATTTCACATTTTAGAATAAAAATTAATCACTAAATTTATAACATAATGAAAACTAAAAAAATCTTACTATTAAGATTCATAAAAGCACAAATCATACTTTTTGGAATCCTCACATTATTCTTTAATTGTAACAAAGACATTATTCAAGAGGAAACCAACAACATAGAAAATACACAAGTAATTATAACATCCAGTGACTCTATTTTTAATACTAAAACTAATAATGCCGTTGAAATTTTAAAAACACAATTATCAACTAAACTTAAAACATATAGAACTCATTTAAACTTTCTGCGTTTAAGCGAAAATTAGACATTTTTTGACCATTTGAAGTGTTTTTTGAGTTGCATAGCAGTGCTACGGAAGAAGAAAAAGACAAAAAATGGGTAAAAAAGGGCAATTTTTTAGCAAATGGAAAAAGTTTAAATGAGTTCATAATATAAAACAGCTAAGTAGCAGAAAAGAAGGTTTTAAAAAAAAATATGGGATTATAACTAATAAGGTATTTACAGTTGTAAAAAAGGGAGAAAATTACCCAATGATAATTTTACCCATAAAAAAAGAAAAAGGTGTAAAATTGCTTATTGGGTATTATAATGAGGGTACTATTCAATATAAAATTTTTAAATCATCAGATTCAAAAGCAACAAAAGATAAAAAAGATTACTAGCATCCGAAAGTTTTTAGAGAAAGGCAAAAACCATAGGTCTATCCCAGTGTTTCCGTTTAATATATTAGATTATCCAGAAAATAAGTCTGCGTCAAAAACCCATTCCGTTTGTTTAGAAAACGTGACCTTACGCACGCCTTCTCTTACTTGATTACATACATAATCCAGTGATAGGTAGTGGTACAGGCAGAATCTGATTTTTTCTGATAAATTAGAAAAAGCAACTGCTTTTTTGGGGACGGTCCTTTTTATTAGCTCTAAGAGCAGACAATTTATCAAGGCTACATATATTTGGGATTTTACTGCATTTTCACTGGTTCCCCAAAAAGTCTTTACCTGTAGGTTTTGTTTTAAAGCTTTAAAGAACAGCTCAATATCCCAACGTTTCTTGTACAGTTCTGCAATGGTATTGTATTCCCAGTCAAGTTGGTTGGTTATAATGGCTATCACTTTGTTTTCATCTTCTTTATAGACGTGTACCAATCTTAGTTTCTGTTCTGAAATGCCTGTTTCTACTGCCTTGGCTGAAGTCAGTTGGATTATTTCATCTTTCAGTATATTTTGGTCAACACGATCTGGCAGTTCTAGTTCTTCTATGGTTTGGTACAAGCTATTGGACTTGATTCTGGTAACAAATACATTTTCTGCCATTACCCTGTTGAGCATCAGTTCAAAATCAAAATAAGCCCTGTCTTCAACTATAATAGTGTCTTTAGGATAAATTAATTGCCTTAACCCATATCTGTCATGCACTTTTGCCTCTGTAATATTTACGACATCTGGTATCATTAAATTGTAATCCCAACTTGTATGTAATTTGATGCCTCCTTTAGCTGTCCGAAACTCTGCCCAATCAAACATGGCCAAACATAAGGATATCGTTGAACTGTCTATGAGCTTAACAACCCTGCCCTTGATCTCTTTTATAATGTGCTTGCTATGGTGTGCTTTGAGTACCGACCTGTAATGGCTCAACAAACGATAGTACAAACTCTCAAACACGCGCCAGTCCCTGTTTTTATTGCCATCGCTCATTGTGGAACGTGCTGGACTTTGACTTAAACCTAAATCATCTATAAAAATTTCGCTCACTCCAATACCTGCGGATATATCGTTGAGGCTCTGGCATTTATTGAGCTGTCCGAAAGTTAGCGCCACAAATTGATCGTAAGTCCTGTATTTATGGCCCCTTTGTCCGTTTTATAGGTATTGGTGCAACTTTTAAACAGCCAATGGGGCACTGAATCTAATATTTGTCGAATTATTGGTTTATTGGTATTTTTGTTTCGCCTGAAGAGTCCCATATTTGAAAAGTTTTTCGTAGAACCCTAAAATAAGGGATTCTGAGGGCTTTTTAAAATAACGACTTTCGGATGCTAGTATGTTTATTAAAACCAAGGTTTTTTACCAAGTTGATACGTGTTGTAGAATTCGTCATCCGTTTTGGTTAAGTAAATAATGCCTTCAATAAGCCCTAAAACACCCATTAACCACCCAGCCATTCCACAAGTAAAAATGCCTAATATCAAGGTTATTACAAGAATAATAATACCTTCCTTAGTGTATCCTAAAATAAACTTATGAACACCAAATACACCTAATAATATGGCCAGAACACCTGCCAATATTTTTTTGTTGCTTCCTGTAAAGGTTTCTTTTGCGTTTTGTGCAAATTCAGAAGCAGATTCTTTAGCCTCTTTTGTAAATTCTTTGGCCTTTTCTTTAAGGTCGTCGTTTAAATTCTTTTCTTCAGACATGACGTTTTATTTTTGGTCATTAAAAATAATAAAAAAACATTTGAAATTAGTTTCATGTAATATTTTCCTATAAAAAAGTAGTGTCAAGAGGTTCCCAAAGTTCTATTTTATTCCCATCATTATCAAGAATCCAACCAAATTTACCATACTCATATTCTTCAATATCACCAACAATGGTGACGCCTTCTTTTTTTAATTCAGCCAATAGTCCTACTAAATTCTCTACACGATAATTAAACATAAAGTCCTTTTTTGAAGGCTCATAATATTTGGTGTCTTCGGCAAAAGGGCTCCATTGTGTCGAACAATCATTCCCTTCTTTATCTTTCCACCAAAACGTGCACCCATAATCATCGGTATTGAATCCTAAATGTTTTTTGTACCACTCTATTGATGCTTTTGGATCTTTTGTTTTAAAAAATAATCCTCCTATTCCGGTGACTCTGTTTTTCATATTTATAATCTTAATAGTAAGTTATACGTGCTGATCTATTAGTATTGTATTCCCATCTGGATCAACAAGGACAAAATTTGCAGGGCCAGAGGTTTTTTCGTCCACTTCTTTATCTAATTTAACTCCTTTAGTTTTTAAATGTTTTTGAATGGTTCTTATATCATCAAAAGGGTTGACGCTGTTAGCGTTTTCATCCCAACCAGGATTAAAGGTTAATATATTATTTTCGAACATCCCTTGAAAAAGGCCAATAAGTGCATTACCATTTTTCATGATGAGATAGTTTTTTTCGGTGGCACCTGCAAACACATTAAATCCAAGTTTCTCGTAAAATTGTTTTGAAACCCCAATGTCTTTAACACTAAGACTTGCAGAAAAAGCTCCTAATTTCATGATTTTAGTTTTATAGGTTCCTGAATATATTTATTTCTTTTTTATGTTAGTTTCATAAATTGTAATCCATTGACCAACTGTTAATTTTGAGGCTAATTCACCAATAAGGTCGAATGGGATATCATCAATATACTTAAATCGAACACAACTTTTTCCCATATCAAGTTTTCGTTTGCAATGCTTTGGGTATTCGGTTACAAACCAATCATGAATTTTGGGTACTGCATAAATTCCACTATGGTAAAGGTTAATGGAGTTTTTTTGGGAAGCGAACCCCATAAACGGTAAAGGCTCTGTTGGTGTACAATGGTAACCATCTGGATATATAGAATGAGGCACGTAATACCCAATCATACCATATTGTATCCCTTCTTCAAAGCCTTTAGGCAAATTTTTATTTATTACTGAACGTAATTTTTTTAAGATAGGTCGACGTTCTTCGGGAACTTGACTTATGTAATCTTCTGGTGAATTTGCTTTATATTGCATAACAAACTAGTTCGCAATAAAGTTAGCAAAATTCTTTAATTTTTTAAACTGAAATTTTTTTTGATGATCAGTCGCAACCTTTTATTACTTTTTGCATCTATACTATAAGTGTCAAATAACATATAACCATGAAATTAGTAAACACTTTCTCATTTGCAATCTTAATCGGCATAACTGCTCTTCAATCCTGTAGTACCGTCGATGAAACACCATTGAAATCCTTTGACTCTGTTGCCAAAGGGCGTCAAATTGTTTCCGCAAATAATGATTTTGCATTTTCTTTGTTTAAGGAAATTGCACAAGCCGAAACCAAAGATAATTTCATGATTTCGCCCGTTAGTGCCTCACTAGCTTTGGGCATGGTTTATAACGGTACCAATGGGGAAACCCAACAGGCATTCTCCAATGTGTTCAACTATGGCAATGCCACTTTAGAAGAAACCAACTTGGCAAACCAAAACATCATAAACAACCTAACCGATAAATCTTCTGGAGCAACTTTCGAGATTGCCAACTCCATTTGGGTTGAAAACTCCTTTCCTGTAAAGGAATCTTTTTTGAAAGCCAACAAAACCTACTATTATGCCGAAGTACAAAACAAGGACTTTAGAGACCCCAAGACCTTGGAAACCATAAACAACTGGGTTTCCGATAAAACTTATGGAAAGATTCCTGAAATTTTAAATGAAATTTCTCCAGAGGCGGTTCTTTATGCCATCAATGCCCTTTATTTTAAAAGTGATTGGAAATTTCGTTTTGACCCAGAAGACACCAAGGCACTGCCATTTAATCTAGATGATGGTACAGTTAAGCAAGTAGATATGATGTCTATGGAACAAGATTTAAAATACTTTTCAAACGATGTGTTTTCTTCAGTTGAACTTCCTTATAAAAACGATAAATATATAATGACACTCATGCTTCCACATAGCGACAAAACAGCGGATGATATTGTGGCAATCATGAATAATGCAAACTGGATAGAGTGGCAAAAAAACTATTCTGTTCAAGGCTTAAAAATTACCATGCCCAAGTTTACGTTTTCCTATGAGAGACTGTTTAACGACGCTTTAACTAACTTAGGTCTTGGTATTGCTTTTACTGATAATGCCAATTTTAACGGCATAAGCGAGATACCTACCAAAATCTCGTTTGTTTTGCAAAAAACCTTTATAGATGTAAACGAAAAAGGCACGGAAGCTGCCGCCGTAACCGTTGTTGGAATAGAATTAACTTCTGTTGGCGGACCAAAACAGTTTTTATTGGATAGACCTTTTGTATTTGCCATAACCGAAAAGGAAACAGGCTCTCTTTGTTTTATGGGAAAAGTGGGAATTCCCGAGTACAAGGAATAATTTTTTTTAAATTGAAAGAAAGGCTTTTTCGTGTTTTAAAATCAGCAAAATGTTGATCTAATTTTATCAACGATAGTTTGAGCCAGTTTAGCTTTGCTTTCAATGGTCCAACCTGCTACATGAGGTGTTAAGATGACATTTTTTGCTTGTATTAAATATTGAAAGGCTTCTGGCATCTTGACAGAGTCTGTCTTGAGTGAAGCCGAAAGGTTCGATGTGACATTTGACTTAAATAAATTTTCGAAGGATGTTTTTTCATATTCCAACACATCTAAACCTGCACCGAGTATTTTTCCGGATTTAAGAGCGTCAACCAAATTTTTAGTGACTACACTTTTACCACGTGCCGTATTTATAAACCAAAATGGTTTTTTAAACTGACTAATGAATTGGGTGTTAATCATATTTAAGGTCAATGGTGTTTGTGTGGTATGTAAACTTACAACATCTGTTTTTTCTTGAAATTCCACCAACGACACTTGTTTTGCATTAGCGTCGCCAACATTTGGCTTTATATCGTAACAAATCACTTCTACCTCAAACCCTTTAAGCTTTTTAGCAAAGGCTTTTCCCATATTTCCATAACCAATAATACCAACGGTTTTACCATCGAGTTCAATACCTCTATTCTCTTCACGCAACCATTTGCCATTTCTTACCTCGGCATCTGCAGTATTAAGTTTATTAAAAAGTGATAAAAGCATGCCTAAGGTGTGTTCGCCAACGGCATTACGGTTGCCTTCTGGCGCTGCTATTAATGTGATGCCCTTTTTTTCTGCATACTCACAATCAATATTTTCGAGTCCTGCGCCAACACGACCAATGAATTTTAAGTTGGTGGCAGCATCTATAAATTGTTTATCGATCGTAAAACGGCTTCTTAAAATGATGCCACCGTATTCCGAAATTTTAGATTCTATTGCCACTTTTGAAGATGTGTAATCTTCATCGTTTTGAAATCCCAAATTGTTTAATTGTTCAATTAAAAGGGGATGGTTTGTATCTAGGTGAAGTATTTTCATTGTCCTATCCTAAATCCTTTCCAAAGGAAAGGACTTTTATAAGTTCTTTTTAGGTTGACTTTTTTTTGTAATCACAGTTTTTTTACTTTAAAAACCCTAAACGTCTTATTTCTTTATGAATGGTCTCTATATTATCTGGTATTTCACATTGCAACAGCCAATTAACATCTAACCCATTTTTAATGGCTGCATCCATAAGGTGATTATTATCTGAAATAAGCTTGCCCATCTTTTTTAAATTTGGGTTAAAATCCAACTTATAATCCATATGCATTTTGTTTATTAAGATTAATATTTTAAATACTCTAGCAATTACAACTACACAAAACTTTCTTGCATTTTCCGGTGTAGCACTCAATATATTGTCATTATTGCTTTGTAAAACTTCTTTGAGCAATAATATATTTAGGCTTACTTCCCCAAACTTATCCTTGGTTTTTTGTACGTGTTCTGAAATTTCCCCGCTTAAATACCGAACATCTATGTTAAGGTCGCCAACAGAGTAAAAAGTATGGGTTATTTGCTGCACTCTTAGTTTTATTCTATTTTCAATTTTTTGTCTTTCCTCATCTACCGTATTGGTGCTCAACAACTCAAAAAGCAAGCGGTTTGCAAGTGCTAAATCTTTTTTTAACAATCTAAAAATAAGTTTGTCTTTTTCTTTAGAAGGTAGTTGGCTAATGGCTTCTTTAAATTCTTTAGGGTAAAAAGGCATAATGCTATAAATATTTTTTAAGTATCGTTTCTTTATGTTTTGGTATAGCTGAAATTTCGGTTTCTAAAACAGTAATTTTTGTTTCTATTTTTTCTATTTCTGAAACTATTTTTTGTTGCTCGGAAAGTGGTGGAAGGGGGATTTTTATATTTGAAAGTTGTGTCTGATTTAAACTTTTTATGTTTGAACCAATACTGTTTTCGCTTAATTCATTTCTAACAATATCAGATTTTAAATAATAACATAAGAATTTATGGTTTGCTTTATCCACATCAGGACGAATTCGTATTGTAAAACCAGAATACGATGTATCCGTTTTTAAACGATCTATTAATAAAAATCGACCTACTAAATTTGCTGAACCGTTTGACCTGACTACCAATAAATCATTATTTTTTAACAGATAATCATCACTTAAATTTCCATCAATTTGTACTTTCTCTAAAGTATCGATATTTGGAGAAAAGCTATCCTGAAAATCTTTTACGCCAACGATATCAATAATTTGACCACTGCTTTTTCTGGAATAGTTTAAACCATTTTTAAAAACGGAAAGGTTTCCTAAATTTTGCTTTTCAAAAGGCAAGGAAGCAAACTTATTGTAAATTGAATTTTTTAAATTCCCTACTTCCTCTTTTGCTTTGGTTTGTTTTGCTTCTAACCCTTCTATTTCGACAACTATTTTTTCTTGAATTTCGATTGGTGGAAGTGGAATTTTTATGCTTCGAAAATCTGGCTTTTGTAGATGTTTTAAACCAAGACCTTTAAAATAAAATTCATTAATCATTTCAATAATGCTTTCTAAAAAGTAAAAAATATATTTAGTTTTAACTATAGTTTCATCATTACTTTTAACTACAAATGTATCCGTAGAATAAGATGCTTTTCCATCATGAAATTTCACAATTGCATTTCCACCAGTAGATAAATATATATTTTGATTATCGACTAAATATTCCTTGTAATTATATACTGATTCACCACTTGTAAAAAATAAATACTCCTCACCTATGTAATCTTTTGCTGTTCCCACTTTAATTTTTGATTTCGGTTGTTCGAATAACACATCTCCAACATTTACCAAATCCCATTTACTCTGAATCTTAACTTTTTTTTTAACCGATAGCGATATTTCTTTTTCAAAATCAAACCTATCAAAAGGGAGCATATCGACCAAATCATATCTTGTCACGTTTTTTTGTATCGTTTTGTCTATCTCACTTTCAAAATCACCATTAAATGCTTTGTAAACGTAGGTACTTGCTTTGGTAGGATTGTCAAAAACATTTGGGTCAAACAGTTGGGTGCAGTCTTCAATATTTTTACCTTGTTGCATGGCGTGTATGCCTTGGCTTCCTCTACGTTCGCTAAAATCATAACCTAAAAATTGTTTTTCGGCATTTTTTTGCCCTGTTTTGACCAAAACCGTTTTTTGTGGATATGTAATGATAAAATAATAAAGTTTTTCGGTTTCTGTTTCCAAAACGGCATCCCAAAATGATGAATCATTCTTCACCTTTATTTTCTTTTTGTATTCTTTATATATGTCGTTTTCCTCTATTTTTTTGTTTGGTTTTTTGCTTAATAATGTACTATAATCTTCAAAAGAAATAGTTTCCCAAACATGGTTAATGTATTTGGTTACTGGTTTTTCTATACCGTTTATAGTTACATCATTATGGGTTTCAAAAAAAGTATTTATAGCGTTTTTCCAACCTATACAATCATAATTATTTCTTCTTCTTAAAAACAAGACTACTGTACTTACTGGAGTTGCCATAAAAGTATTGCCTCCTAATTCTGTTATAGCTACAATGTCAAAATATTGTAAAATTATTTCACGGGCTTTAGCATAGTTTTTACCATTAAGTATTGTCCTTGGTAAAATTATACCTGCTAATCCGCCATTTTTAAGCAATTGTTTGGTTCTTTCTATAAAAAGCACTTCAATTTGCGGGCTTTGGTCTGAAAGCACATCGTATAAATCAAAATCTTTATTGGTGTAGTATTCTCTTGAGTTGATTTTAAATGCTGGTACAGAATAAGGTGGATTGCTCAACACAATGTCAAACTGTTTGTTTTCTTTAGGGAAATCGGCATCGGTTTTCTTTAAAAGTCCTTTGTATTCTTTTGTTTTTGAAAAATTTGCTAATCCGTCACTCAAAATAACGTTTGCCAAACCATCACCATGAAGATAACAACCTACTTTACCTACTTTTACTAATCTATAATCTTTTTCAACACCATATATATATTGTGTTGCCCAGTCAAAATGGTCTTCTTGCCAGTTTTTTATTTTCTTTGCAGTATCAGAAATAAAATCGTTTGGATTTTTATCATCCAAATGTCTTTGAATTTCATGCATACTTTCTGTTAAAAAGTGTCCACTGCCAGCAGCATAATCAATTATAAAAGGCAATAAATTATTGCGTTCTCCTTTTTCCAATTTTTCATTAACAATATTATCAATGGGCAAACTTTTAATTACAAATTGAGCAATGGGAACAGGTGTGAAATATTGTCCAACTTTTTGTTTTAATCCTGTGGTTAATAGTAACTCAAAAAAATCGGATAGATATTGTTGTCTTTTATTGTAACGAATTCTATAACCTTGAAGTAATTCAACAACTTGTTTAACTACTTTTGCGTTTTCTTTAAAAGACTGATGGTCAAAAACTTCTTTTATTGCAAACTCGTTGTTTTTTTCTAAACGTAGTTTATGGATTTCAAAAAGCAGGTCTTTTTTGTCTTCGGTTTTTAAATGTTTGAATTTATTTTCAAATGCGTCTTCACTAAAATCTGAAACTTCTTTTTCAAGAAATTCAAGCATTCCGTTTTTATATAAATCGGTTAATCTTAACTGAAAACTTACATCATCATCCTTACCCTCAAACCATTGAAATTTTAATTCTTCGTTTACTTTGGTTGATTTTTCATCATATACTTTACAAAGAAATAAAGTGAATATTTTATTAAAAGCGTTTCCTTCATCAGACACAACATTGTTTCTTAAAATTTCCAAAAATCTTATAAAAATAAAATTACTGTCTTCTTGTTCTATTGCTTTTAATTGTTTTGGGGTAATTGCTTTACTAATAAATGAATATGGGTTTACCCAAGCATCAAATACACCATTATCTTTGGTAAGTTTATTCCATTTTTCGTAAAAATCTTTTACATCGCCCGTTCTGTAATCGTCTTCAATTTTTACTATCTCATTTCGGTAAACAATGTCCTTCCCTTTCAATTCTGAAGTATAAAGCATAATAATATCTGCTTTATTGCTGAATTTAAAATAAGTAAAAAGTTGTCCGCCATCTTTATTCATTCGAGTAAATGCTTTCTCAAATTCTTTTCCGTAGGTTTTGCATTCTATTAAAAGATATTCCGAGCCATCTTCACGAGTAACACAAATATCCAATCTCCCAGAAAAACCATGTCCTGCAGGATATACTTTTTCTAAAAAAATATTTTCTGGTTTATAGCCTTTTGTAAGCAATCTATCAACACATTCTAAAACCACCCAATCTTCTGGTTTTGTTATATTTTGAGAATCTTTATCCCCAATTTTTATTTTTCCACCAAAAAAGAATGTGTTTTTTTCAAAATCTACTTCAATAGGATAACCATCTGAATATTTTTTTATAAATATTCCAGAAGTATTTTCTTTAGGAGAAAATCCAAGATTTAAAAGAAGTTTTTTTTGGAGCATTCGTTGCGTTTTTGCAAAATTACAAAATACATAAAATATTTTGTGTAAGTTACTATTTTATTAAAACAAATTTAAATTGATAAATTGTGTTTTTTCAACAAATAAACTAACATTTTAAATGTTACAAAGTCTTGCGTTAGCGATTGCAGTGGGAATCCTTTTGTTTTTGTTATAAAAGGCATTTCGACTGCGCTCAATGTGACAAAAACAAAAGATTGAAACGGAACGCGCGACCCTCCCGGATAGCTATCGGGAGGGTAACGCCCAAATTAGTTAAAACCCAAGAATTAATTTTGCAATTACAAAGTATAATAAAATACCGAAAATATCATTACTTGTTGTAATAAAAGGCCCTGTTGCTACTGCGGCATCGACACCGCGTTTGTCTAAAAATATAGGAATAAATGTTCCTATTAGTGCAGCCATTATAATTACTGCAACTAACGCAATGCATATGGTTAAAGATTCTAAATAGGTGGTATGAAAAGCAAAATGACTAATAAACAACACAATGACCGCAATAGCAAGGCCGTTAACAAGCCCTAACGCAAATTCTTTTAGGAGTCTTTTAAACATGCTGCCATCGATAGAGTCGTTTGCTAAACCCTGAACGATGATTGCGGAAGACTGAACCCCTACATTACCAGCTGTTGCTTGTATTAATGGGACAAAGCTTAATAATATTTTATAGTCGTTTAATACCGTTTGAAAATTGGTTATGATAGTAGCCGCGCCTATCCCTCCAAACATACCTATTAAAAGCCATGGTAACCGGGCTTTTGTAAGTTCCCAAATGCTATCATCGGCTTCTACATCGCTGGTAATACCTGCTGCTAACTGGTAATCTTTTTCGGCTTCTTCTTTCATGACATCTACAATGTCATCAATAGTGATTCTTCCTAATAAATGTTGATGATTATCGACTACTGGAATGGCTTCCAAATCGTACTTTTGCATCACCTTTACAACGTCTTCGGCTTCGTCGTGAACGTTTACACTATCGACACTTTTTATATAGATATCGGAGATTTTTTGGTCGCTTTTAGCAACAATTAAATCTTTTAAAGACAGTCTGCCAATAAGTTTGTTTTGCTTATTTACCACATATATTGAATGGACCCGGGTCACGTCTTTTGCTTGCCCTCTTATTCTTCTTAAACATCCTGCAACCGTCCATGTTTCATATACTTTAACAAGCTCTTTAGCCATAAGGCCACCTGCTGTATCCTCATCATAAGCAAGAAGCTCTCTAATTTCGGCCTTGTGTTCTTCGTCTTCAATGTTCGAAATAACTTCCTGTTGACGCTCTTCTGGTAACTCGGAAATAATATCGGCGGCATCATCGGTATCAAGTTCTTCAACTTCTTCGGCAATTTCCTTAGCAGATAAGTTTTTTAAGACTTTTTCTCTGTTGTCCTCATCAAGTTCCATAAGAACATCTGATGTGGTTTCAGAATCCAGAAGTTTTATGACATACATGGCCTCTTCCAGATCTAATTCATCTAAAATTTCGGCAATATCTGCATAATGAATCTCGTTAAAAAGCTTTTGTAATTCTTTGTCGTTTTTTTGTTCGACAAGAAATTCAACTTGCTCTATAAGTTCATCGCTTAACTCAAATGGTATGTTTTCTGTTTCTTCTGACAAATTGAAAAGATTAAACCTGTTGAACGTCTTTTTCAATCCATTGGGCAAGTTCAATAAACTGTTGCACACTTAATTGCTCCGGACGTTTGCCAAAGATAGTATTTGCTTTTAAATTATCGGATAAATTAAACATTTTTAAACTGTTACGAAGTGTTTTTCTGCGCTGCTGAAAGGCAGTTTTTACGACTTTAAAAAACAAGGCCTCATCACAAGGCAGTGTGCAATCCTTTTTTCTAATAAGCCTTAAAACACCCGATTCAACTTTTGGAGGCGGATTGAAAACCGATGCCGGAACCGTAAACATATATTCAGCATCATAAAATGCCTGAGTTAATACCGATAAAATACCGTACACTTTACTGCCTTCTTTTGAGCAAATGCGTTGCGCAACCTCCTTTTGGAACATCCCTGAAAATTCAGGAATTTGATCTCGCATTTCGAGGGTTTTAAAAACAATTTGGGTTGAAATATTATAAGGAAAATTTCCAATAATGGCGAAACACTCTCCTTTAAAAGCGTCATTTAAATCGTACTTTAAAAAATCCTTCTCTATAATTCTGGGTGCTAGAGTTAGATACGTTGATTTTAAATACTCTACCGATTCTGAATCGATTTCAATAACATAGGCTATAATCTCCTTGTCCAGTAAATATTTAGTTAAAACACCCATGCCCGGACCAATTTCCAAGACCTTATTATAACCAACTAATGACAGTGTATCGGCAATTTTTTTTGCAATACTCTCGTCATTTAAAAAGTGTTGTCCTAAATGTTTTTTCGCTCTTACAGTCATGCTTTTGGTTTAAATGTTGTGCTTTTAAATGCACGTTATTTAACAGAATATTCATCAATAATTTCCAATTCTGTTCTAAAGGATAACACGTTATCTCCAAATTGTTTTAAACCATCTTGACGTAATATATTGGCATTGTTTTTATAATAAGCCTCTAAAGCTTCGCGTGATTTTGCCCTGTACTGTATAGAATACGTTACTTCCCCTAGTTCTTCTTTAATTAAAACTCTGGTAAGTCTAGCCTCTATAAAATGTCCTGTCGCCAGCACTTGTGGAATATGCTCTTTAACCCATTCTAACCATTTTTGATGAATGCTTTCATCAATATTAGAGGTGACATTATAAATGATCATGATTCTGTTTTATTTTGTATCTAATTGTTTTGCAAATAACAGGAGTTCTACTTCATCTTCAAAAGGAATTACTCTTTTTTGATAGATAAATCCTAATTTTCCCAAGAGCTTTATAGAACTAATATTGATTGGTAGCGTAATTGCCAGAAGTTGTTTTAACCGAAACTGTTCTTGAGCTAACTTTATTACAGCTAGAGACGATTCAAAACCAAAACCTTGCCCTTCAAATTCCGGCAAAAAAGCAAAGCCCAAATCGACATTTTCTAATTGTTCCCGTTTAATTAATCCGCAAATACCAATGCCTTTATTATTGTCTTGTTTAAGCTCTAATTTATAAAAGCCAAATCCAAAGTTCTGATAACTTTTTAAAGTGCCCTTTGTTAAATAGTCTTTCACCTCTTCAACCGTTTTAAGATGTCTATCGCCTATATATTTTATCCAATTTGGAGAATTTACAAGTTCTAGAAAAAACGGCGCATCAACTAGAGAAAGTTTTGATATTAAAAGCCTGTTCGTTTCTGCTATTATCATTTTAATTAATTTATAGCATCGCCTCTTAGGGCTCTAAATTTTTTCCTAGCATCAATAAAATAAATACTGTCTGCGTGGTTAAAAATAATATCTTCATACAAAGCTTTTGCTTTTTCAGGCTGTGATAAGTGGTTTACATATAATTCTGCCAAAGCATAGCAAGCATCATCAACCAAAATACCTTCTTTATAATTTATTAAAATACTATTATAGTTGGCTTCTGCCTTTTCATAGTCTTTTTTTCCCTCAAATAACTGGGCTTGTTTATATAAGGCCTGCGGTATTATATTCTCCGTTTTATGTTCTGTTATTATGGTTTCTAACAGTACAATCGCTTCATCTTTTTTATTTTGAAATGCCAATAAATCTGCCTTTGCATACAACTTTAATGCGACGTGAAGTGAATCGTCATATTTGTTGTCTGAAATGATAAGTTTTAAATCTAATGCGTCATTGGCTATCAACTGTGATGTAGAGGCTTTTAATATTTTAAGTTGAGATTCTGCCCAATCAAAATCACCTTTATAATAACTGGCTTTTGCTACTTTATACCTCGCTTCTTGCGACATAGTACTGTTTTTTAAACTGCGTTGTATTTGCGTATAATAAATGAGAGCCGTACTAAACTCTTCTCTAAGCACGTAAATGTCTCCGAGTTCTAATTTAACTTGTGCCTTTTGAGTATCATTTACAGGCAATTCTAAGGCCTGTTCTAAAAATGTTGTCGCCTTTTTTGTGTCATTCATATAGAATGCTAAAAAATGAGCGTATGCTATTTGCAAATTCAATGTTTGAGAAAATGTTCCATATACCCTAAACAAGGCTTCATAGGCATCTTTTATGTTTTGGTAATTATCGGGTTTACTTTCTTTAGTTTCTAACTGAAGTAAATTATATTGAGCCCTCAATACCGTGGCTAAATCTTGACTTGTTTTTACAAGATACGTAAGAATCTCTTTAGCAATAAGATGGTTGTTTTCGCTAATAGCAATATCAGACAATTCTTCAATTCTGCTCAAATTTTCCTGTTGTCTATTAAAAATTGCCTTTTCTTGTATAAACGCTTTGGCATAATTTTTTTGTTGAATAAATAACCAACTTAACATCTCATTCCAAAGAACATTTGGTTTTTCCTGTAATTTCCTGAGGATGATTTTCCGAAACAATATATTGTTTTCATTACTGGCATCTTCACTTATAAAATCACTTATTGCGCGTTTAATATTACTCACTGAAATGGGGTTCTGTTCGGCAAAATCCATATAGTTATCAAACATTTTTTCAATGTCCCCTTGCTCTCCATAAATTTGAGCCTTTTGAAGATTAAAATTAAAATCTGCCTTTATGGTCATCGCTTTTTCATAGGTGGCAAGTGCTTCATTTAAAAGCGAGTGATTTTGAAAGCTTAAGGCTACTGGAAAAACATTATTAACATTTTGATCTAAACTGGAAAGGGCCTGCTTATAATATGAATTTGCCTTTTCCAAATCGCCCATTAACTGATAATTGTACCCTAGTTCAACAAAAAAAGCTGGATATTGATATTTGGTTCTTTCAATAAGCGTTAGCAAAAATTGTTCGGCCTCATTATATTGTTCTAACTGTTGATACGAACTTATTATTTGATTTATGTAATTAAGATTGGATGGTGAATTTGCATATAATTTTTTGTACTCATAAAGAGCCTTTTCAAATGCTGCATTTTCAAAATACTCTTTGGCAAACATATCATCCTGCGAAAAAACCTGCGCCGATATCATTATTGATAAAACAAAAAAGACTCTCAATCTCATATGGTAAATATAACAAATGTGTCGAGTAGAAATTACAAATAGTACTATAAAAAATGCCCGAACAGAGTCCGGGCATTTACCAACCTAAATAAATACCTATAAATATCCGCTAATTTAAAAACGAAATAATTACTAGATTGGGGACATTCTTTTATAAGAAATACATCCCTATTTATTTACCACTGCTGTTGTTTTATTTTCAGGTTTTTCAATATGGAAATCTGAAAATAAAACCTTACTGGCAATAAAAACAAGTAATACAAGAAAGAAAATCCTTTTAAG
>CAXBHA010000012.1:0-16084 GCA_963974955.1 uncultured Yeosuana sp.
AACGGAGCGTTTCCCAAACACGGTGTTTGTAAAAACATCCCAACGGAAACGAGATACCCAAATTTTGGGTACAACCATAAAATTTGTCACTGTAAAAGAGTCTAAAAATATGGGTGTTGTACAAGAAGGTTATGGTGATAATAGCTTTAACGTAACCGATACAGAAATGACTTTGGTTGATTGTTTTGACCAGCCCCGTTATGCAGGCGATTTTGCAGACCTTATTAAAGCTTTTGCCAACCTGCCTGCCGGCAAGGCAGGTGCCAAATTAACGAACAACAAGTTAATAACCTATACCAAAGCCTACAACCAGATAGCGGTTACAAAACGCATGGGCTTTTTGGCAGAACTGTTCCATGAAGATAAACTACAAACGTTTATAAGCTATGCCAAAACACAAGTAAACAAACGGTATAGTTTAATGGATGCAGGCGGTTTACACCACGGAGAGTTTATAAACGAATGGAAATTACGCCTAAATGTAAGCAAACAAGAACTTATGCACATGGCACAAACCGAGTACTAAATGATTCTTCAACGCGAAATAACAGACAAAGCTCAAGAGTGGCAAGTGCCACCAGATACGGTGGACAAAGATTATGTACTGGGTCATTTTCTGTCCGTATTTGTAGCGTATTATAAGGATGCGTTGGTGTTTAAAGGTGGTACGTGTTTACGTAAATGTTATATTGAAAATTATCGCTTTTCAGAAGATTTAGATTTTACTGCGTTAGATAAAAGTTTTGTTTTAAAACAAAAAACACTTGAAACGGTGGCTAAAGAAGTGACGGACAAAACGGGTATTCAATTCTTTGTAGAACCTGTTAAGCCTGTACTTTTTAAAGACCAACCCAAAGGGTTTCAGGTATATATAAAATATTGGGGAGCCAACCATTCTAAAAACCAAAGACCAGTACCACACAATCGTTGGAATACCAAAATAAAACTGGAAGTAAGTACCGATGAAATCATGCTATTAGCTACTAATACATTAAACATCATGCACCCGTATTCAGATAGTTTAACAGGCGATAAACAAAGTAGTTGTTATAGCATTAATGAAGTGGTGTCGGAAAAATTAAGAGCTTTAAAACAACGCTCGTACACAGCACCAAGAGATTTTTATGACCTTTACCATTTAACAAATGACTTTACCGAAGAAGATTGGAAAAACATCACACCAATATTCCTCAAAAAAATGACACATAAAAACTTGGAATATAAATCACCAGAAGATTTAATTGATGAAGCTAAATTAGCAAACGCAGCACGAGCTTGGAAAACCAGTGTTGAACATCAAATTAAAAAAGGGCAGCAACCAGAAGCAGCAGAAATTATTAAGATTGTAGCAGAACGCATTAACACCTATCTACCAAATGGCAACTAATTTTATAGCAAACAAAAGCCCTCAAAAAACCTTGAGCGGTCGTTTAAATAACATCATTAAATTCAGTACAGAATTACGATGGCTTGTTGGTTTCTTTTATTTTTCAGGTTGGAAAGAGGTATATATTAACCTAAAGAATAACCCAGAGATTAAAATACGATTAATGGTTGGTTTACAAGTAGGTAATCATTTGCAAAATATTTTTGAACACGATATTCAGGAAATAGATTTAAGTAGTGATGAGTATTTTAATGATTTTATGACCTCTATGGGTTTTGCGGTTAATAATGAACAACAAGATACCCAAGAGTTTTATGAGCAAGTGCATTTCTTTTTAGAAATGTTACTACAAGAACGCTTGATTATAAGAAAAACAAGAGAGCCAAATCACGCTAAATTATATTTGTTTGAAATGAACGAAGAAGAGCGTTCAAAACACAATTTTGATGGCTATTTAATAACGGGTAGCAGTAATTTAACTCGTAATGGATTACAAGGTCAACAAGAGTTTAATGTAGAAATTAAGGATTATGGCTATGACGAAGCTGTTACCTATTTTGAAGAGTTATGGGAGTTGGCAATACCCATCACAGAATTGCCTCAACGCAAACAACATCTTATTGATTTTATTCAGCATCGTTCACAAGCCGCATTAGTGAAGCCATTTGATGCCTATGCGTTAGTATTAAAAACTTATTTAGATTTACATTTTTCTGCTAAATTAAAGCCACAAGTTGAAGCTTTACTTGAAAAAAACGGATTTAAAAAATTCAAATACCAAACAGATGCTGTTAAAGATGCGATGGCGAAAATTAGAGAAAACAACGGTGTTGTAATTGCCGACGTGGTAGGTTTGGGTAAGTCTGTAATTGCGTCACTCATTGCACGTAATTTAGATACTAAAGGTATTATTTTATGTCCACCAGGTTTAATTGGAGATTATAGTGATAAAACAGGTTGGTGGGGTTATGTGCGTAATTTTAACTTAAACGGCTGGCATGTGTATAGTCGTGGACAAGTTGAAAATTTAGCAGAAAATTTAGATGATACAGATATTGAAACCGTCATCATTGACGAAGCACATAATTTCAGAAATCAAGATACAGCGGCTTATGAAGCTCTCATTCAAATATGTAGAGGAAAACAAGTCATTTTATTAACGGCAACGCCTTTTAACAATTCACCAGCCGATATTTTTGCACTTTTAAAACTGTTTATTGTGCCAGGTCTATCAAGTATCACACTTGAAAATAATTTAGAAGGCTTATTTAGAAGTTATAGTTATCGCTTTAATAAATTATCTGATATTCTAAAAAACTACAATTCAAGTAATCAAGATAAAAGAGATAAAGCTGAAAATCTTTATGTCAATCTTATAGGAGAAGCATTACCAGTTAATCCTCAAATAGTACGCAATGAATCTGCAAAATTAGCAAATACCATTAAAGAAGTTATTTCTCCAGTTGTTATAAGAAGAAACCGTTTAGATTTAGAAAAAGACCATCAATATGCTACAGAAATTGGAGACTTACCAAAAGTTGCGCCACCTGAAGAATTATTCTACTATTTAAATGAATCACAATCGGAGTTTTACGACCGTATAGTAAGAGATTATTTTTCTGAAGATGGTGAGTTTACTGGAGCTATATTCCAACCCTCTCGTTATGAATCGGTTGCCGATGAAAGTGGGTTGGATTTAGAGGGTAATAGAGTGTTCCAACAACAGCGTAACTTATTTGATTTCATGCGTAGGTTATTGGTTAAGCGATTTGAAAGTTCTTTTGGAGCATTTCAAAAAACCATTGATAGATTCATTCATGTACATCAAATTGTATTGCAGTTTATTGAAAATACAGATGGTAAATATATCATGGACAGAAATTTAATGGAAAAAATATATGAATATGATGAAGATGAAATTTTAGAAGTTCTATATAAGTTTGAAAATGAATTATTAAATAAAAAGACACCTAAAAACACAACCGTTTATAAAATAAAAGACTTTCAACTTGAAGCGCAATTTTTAGAAGATATTCAAAAGGATTTAAAACTTTTTATAAAAATTAAAACCGAAATAGAAAATGAAAAATTGGTTGAAAATGACCCAAAAAGAGAAACAATTTACCAAAAGGTTATTGATATTATAGATAAGGAACCCAACCGTAAAATTATCCTATTTACAGAATACGTTGATACAGTAATCCATTTAGAATCTTTTTTTAGAGAAAAATTAGGAAGTAAAGTCTTGATATGTGATGGTAAAGTTTCCAAAGCATTAGCAAAAGATTTAGAAAGAAATTTTAATGCACAATACGATGGCACACAATACGATAATTTTCAAGTATTAATAACCAGTGATAAGCTATCGGAAGGGTTTAACTTGAATAGAGCAGGTGCAATTATTAATTATGATATTCCTTGGAATCCTACACGTGTCATACAGCGAGTTGGTCGTATAAATCGTATAGGTAAAAAGGTTTTTGATTTGCTATATATTTTCAATTTTTTTCCATCAGAAACAGGAGCAGATTTTGTAAAATCAAGAGAAATAGCACAACAAAAAATGTTTATGATACATAATGCGTTAGGTGAAGATGCCAAAATATTTCATCAAGACGAAGAACCAACGGCAAGTGGACTTTATACTAAAATGAATGAAAATCCAGAAGATGATGAAGAGGTAAATATTATTACACATGTAAGAAATATTTATAATCAAATAGAAATCGAGCATCCTGATGTTATGGAACGGATTGCAAAATTACCTAACAGGGTTAAAACCTCTAAAAAATTTAATGAGTCTAATATTAATGTGTTAAGAAAAAAAGGGTTGAGCTTATTTGCACAACAAGCCAAAACAGATGAAAACTCTAATGTAGAGAGTTTGACTTTTGAAAATTTCTTGAAATATGTGGAATGTGAATATGACACAAAAAGATTGCCAATGTCAGCCAATTTCTGGCCTGTATATGAATCTATAAAAGCACATAAAGAAAAGGTTCGTTCCAACATGAATGAGTTAGCTATAGAATCAAGAGCACATGACAATTTAAAGGTCGCTCTAAAGGTAATTGATGCCTCTGAAGAAGAAAACATCAACTTTATCAAGATACTGATAAAAGATATTCGCTATTACTATACCATGCCTAAATACACGTTAAGAAGATTGGCATTTGATAATTTATTGCCTAACTCATCAAAAGGAAAGTGGAAACAGTTTTTTGAAGAATTAGACTATATTAAAAATCGTTATGGAATAGATTATTTAGATACTATTTTAGAAAAGGTAAAAGACAAAAAAGAAGAAGTTATTATAGCTGTTGAAAATAGGGATTAGATACTTTCTTAAAATTAAAATTAATATGCATCAACAATAAAAGTCTTTTGTAATCAAAATGGATATAAATTTAAAAAACTACTCTGTAGTTGCACATAATATTTTAAATTCTCAAACACAATATCAATCTAATAAAGCAATTATTTCTGCATTATTTAATAATAAGCCTATCAATGCTTTTGAAAGCATTGTAAAAAACAGAATAACTATAATAGATAGTTATTACTCAACCCAAATGAGTAAACGTTTATATGGTATTGATGAATTAGCAAACACACTTGCTAAATATCCAGATGATGTTTTAAAAACTGAAACAATCAAATTCCTTAATAACCCAAGCGAAGATTGTATAATAAACTCATTATTTGTAAAAGAATATGGAGTTGACAAATCGGGCAAACCTTTTGGTAAAGCCACCTCGTTAATTTCTAAATATCTTTATTTCTTAAACAGTTATAAGTTTCCAATTTATGATAGTTTAGCCTTTATCTCGTATTCATTATTACAAAACAATAATACCATCGTAAATAAAGCTAAAGTTAATGAACGCAATTACTTTGAGTTAATTAATCAATTAAATATAGAAAGTAAAATCAATAATTACGAAAAGTTAGATAATTTACTTTGGTTAATTGGTAAACTATCAAAAGGTAGCTTTGCTATTCTAATGGATATGAATAAGTATTTAGAATTAATAGACAGTAAAGAGATTAAAACTGAACTGATAAAAACAGGAAACAAAAAGAGTTCAGCAAAAGACGAGATTATTAGAGATTACATCAAAAAGCATTATAAAACGTCCTCTTTATTTTCAGAAGAACAAAAGACTTTTTTTGAGTTTGTATTTAGTTTACAGCAATAACTATATCTATTAAATAAAGTCTTATAATAAGTAACATAGTAACTCGTTATACTACTCATAATAAAGAACATAATTAAGTAACTAATATAGTTTTTGGTATAAATATTGCTTATATCATTAATGTAAATAGTCATTTAAATACTATTTTATATATTTGTATTAAGTATATGCTTATATACAAACTATTAAACAGAAGTATAAAGAAGTTTTGAGTAAAAGAATAGACATATCAAAAGTAGTCCCTAAATATGCATTTTGGGATATGGATAGTAGTAAATTATCTATTAAAAGAGATAAGGATATTATTATTCCAAGAGCTTTATATGCTACTACCAAAGATTCTTTTTCTAAAGACATTAAGGTGTTAGAAGAATATTATTCTAAAAGAGAAATTGTAGATATTCTAAAACATACTAAAGAGAATATTAGCAATCAAGTATGTGAATTAGTGAGTAAAAGATACCGCACTAAAACGTTCTACCGTTACGCCATTTAATAATGCAAGCAGTTTCTCCTGCACTCCTACAAACTATTAAGGAATTACAACAACTACCAAGTTTAAATACATTTGCCTTGGCTGGTGGTACAAATTTAGCATTACGATATAATCACCGTATTTCTGAAGATATTGACTTATTTTCTACTAACATCATTGGAATTGAAGGTTTTGAAAAAATTGAAACTGAAGTAAAAGAATTATATGGTGAGAATGTCACCAAAATCATTTATCCCATAAAAGAGAATGACCAATTTGTAGATATACGCTTTTATATCGCTAAAAAGAACGTTATTATAAAAGTAGATATTATTCAGAATATGAAAGCTCTTTATGATTTTGAATTGATTAAAGGCATTAGATGTTATGATGTGAAAGATATTGGACTATTTAAATTAGTGAGTTGTGCAAGTCGCCCTGCCAAAAAAGATATTTATGATTTAGAATACATAACTGATTCTGAAAATTTAATTGATTTATACGATTTGTTAAAGGCTAAAAAGGAAAAGTTCAATAAATCTACAGATAGAAATATCTTTGATTTAGATAATGACCCAGACCCTATTGACGACCCGCACCTATTACTGCTTTTTGATAAAAGAATGGCCACAAAGCAAAAAATGAGACATTCCAACGATAATATTCTACATAACGAAGGAAGTAAATCTTGGCGTGAGGCAAGTATGTATTGGAGAATGAAAGTTAGACGTTTATATGCAAAAATAGGAGTCGAATATCCAAAGTTCTAAGTCCCCACAACCCAAAACCCAGTTTATAGCTATCGCAATAACCCTCTGTCTTTTGTGTTGTTCCGCTTACCTAACAAGTTTAGCGTTTTTTTAATCTTTAAGGTAATAGCATATTGCAATTTGGTTTTTCATAAAATCAAACCAAACCACAATAAGCTATTCCGTTCTATTTAATCATAAAACCCTAAACTCCCCCAAGCTATGTTACATAATACAAGTTATAATACTTCCCTTTTATGGTTGCACTATCTTGCGTTTTATTATTTCGGGAGATAGTTATAACTGGTATTATGTAAAATATCGGCTTGCCAACGCTCAAATTGGAACTCCAAAGATAATTAGTCGATATTCATGAGCACTTCTAAAACAATATGAGTGATGCGAACTAAATATCCGCCATACCCCACCCTCACAGCAGAACTTAATAATAAACATTAGTAATTCATTTAAACTTCATAGGTCTTTTACTTAAATAATCAGAAGCCATACGTTCAATATCATTATTGGTTAATTGTTTGTTTTCAAGTACCCAAGCATTAATTTCTTCTCTATTAAAATATAAGCGTTTACCTCGTTTAGAATGTGGTATCTCTCTTGCACTTGTATATTTATAAATTGCAGAAGGCGTAACACTCAAATAAATAGCAACTTCTTTTACATTCATTATTTCAGGAATAATTACACCAGCATTTTTAGTGTCTTTATTAGCATAAATGTTTTGTAGTAAGTTTTCAATTCTCTTTAATCTTTCATTAATAATTTCGAAAGAATTTTCCATAATAATCAAGTTTATATTAGAGTGTGAAAATAAAAAAAGGTAGCAAATATAGGTAGCTTCCTTCAGCCACCGCTAAATGCTATAAAGGTCAAGCCCTACGGGTTTTGAATAAAACTTTTTTTAAATAAACTCTTTAAGTCTATTTCAACATTTTAGTAAAAAAAACTTTTATCCAAAAACCTTGACAGCATTACCCACGCTACCTTAACATCGGCTTTCTTTTTTTGTTTTCTTTTAAAAAATTAATGGCAAAAGAAAAAGCCCTATAATGTAAAATCATAGGACTCTTTTCGGTTTCAAAGGTCAGAATGAAACTATGCCACTTCTACGATGTTTAAAACGTTATATGCGCCATTTTTAAGCGGATATTGTACACCGTTAATCTCTTGAAAGAACTCAACCAATAACAAGTAAATATCGTTTCCTGTACCTACTGGAACGCCTGCTGGAGTTAGTGTTTGAGTTGCAGAAGTTGTATCTATCGGAATATTTACAGTTGGACTGTACTCGATTGCGTTTTCTGTGGTATCAAAATCAACTTTTAAATAAGCTGACGTGAAACTTACGTGAGTTGCACCACTTGGATAAGCAATATCATTTGTAGGTGTTAAATTTGGGATAGTAATTTCACCTGTTGCACCATCTACTGAAAATGGAGCAAACAAAACACTACTTAACAATGCTCTATTGTTGAAATTAAGCCCTTTTAAAGTATTCAACCCCTCTGATGTTGCTAATCCTGTAGCTACATTTCTTTCGCCTCTTATAGAGGTTGTATCAAAGTTTTTAATTTGTGTCATTTTTTGAGTAACACGACTTGAAACTCGATTGTCTTTTGCTCTAATCATTAAGTTTCTTACTGAAGTTCTTAATAATTTACCAGAGGATGCAGAACTGCCAAATTCTGAACCATTTTCACGAGTACGTTCAAACGCTGGGTCATTTTGAATACGTTCTTTAGAAACACCGCCTTTAGTTTTTACTAAATAGCCTTCTTGTCCCTTGTAAAACGTCAAATTGTCTAACGTTCCTTCTAATTTAATAATACCTTTTAACTTTGCCATAACTAATACATTTTTTGATGATGAATATCAAATATACGAGCATTAGTTTATCAATGTTTACAGACACTTCCGTACTGTTTACAACTTGCCAAAACTTCCGAAATAGATAGTTTTTTCAATGCAATAATTGTCGTATATTGTATATAAGAGCTTTACAGCTACGGTATGGTTAAAGTATAGTTAGAGTATTAATTTTAAATTTAAAGTGAATGAGAAGAATCTGTATTTACCCTAAAGACGTGCAAGTGGTAACAGGAAAGAGTGAGCGTTATGGCAGAACAATAATCAAGACGATTAAAGAACGCCTAAACAAAGAAGCTCATCAGTTAGTTACTATCGATGAATTTTGCGACTTTATGGGGTTTGAAATCAGTAAAGTACAAGGATTAATCAAGTAAATTCCTTATCTTTACTACAAGGTTTTAAAGGTGGCCTATTAGGTGACCTCATTATGGTACAGGACTGAAACAGTAATAAATAAAGGCATTAAGAGTAAGGTTCACTTACCTCTTTCTCCGCGAAAATAAAACCTTAACAATTGACATTCAATTGGTTAGGGTTTTATGTTTAAAAAAACCCTCCATATGTTCAAAAAAAATTTCAGCTTTAAAAATTAAAGTAACTTTTTAGAATTTTTTATTACAGCAAACAGACAAAATCTTCTTTAAAATTTAAAAACAAAATCTAAAAAAAAATAATATTAAAATCAATTTAAAATGAAATGGTCAAACCAACCATTTTATATTGAGACGTATAACCGAAACTAAAATCTGTTTTAAATTTTGGATACGTTATTTCACCTGTCAAATCTGTTTTTACTTCTTTTTTGATTCTGCGGTTTGCTGCATTCCTACCAATCACATATCCCATTAATATAGCAATCGGATAGTCTGATGCCCAATGAACTCTTGAACTCATCATTTGAAATGCCAACAATCCTGTTAATGAATATCCTACGGGTTTTATCCATTTGGTATTTGGATAGTTTGTAAACAAAACGGTGATTGACGCCATTAATGTTGTTATATGACCCGATGGCATTGCATCGTAATTAGGTGTATTGGTTTGATAGGCATTAAAACTCGGAAAAGGCGTCCAATGCCCACCAGAATTCCCGCTATCTATTGCTGCGCTTGGACTTTGCCTTCCTGTTATACGTTTTATGATTTGTGTGGTTACACCCGATGATAAAAGAACCTCCATTAATTCGCTCGACACGTTTAAAGATCTATAATCATTGTTTATTTTTCCAGATACATAAAACCCACCACTTAAAAGAATTGGGACTATGCCGTTACCTAAAAAATATATAGTTCCATTTAAGTCTTTAGGTAAAAACTCAATACCTAAAATACGCTTATACCTTACATTATCTGAAAGTCCCAAAGGGTTCCCAATTTTTTGAGAATTATCGAGTAACTTTTGATCAAAAGGCAATAAAATTAATGTGCCTCCAACTGCCAAGCCAGTATATAAAAGGTTTTCTTTTTGAATCGTATATTTTCCGAATTCATAAATGTCTGTAGGAACATATTTAAACATATCAAAAAAACCAGGCTTTGTATAGGTGTAATTTTCTACTTTGGAGATTTTGAATGACTGTGCATTTTCATCACCCAATTGAGCAAACAAATTATTGCTCAAAATAATTGCAACTAATAATATTATTGGGGGGTTTTTCAATTTTTTATAGCTATTAGTTCGCAATTTTATAAATATCAAATCAATTTAAAATTTATAATTTAAACCAAGTAAATACTCGCCGTTACTACTTTTAAACGATAATTCGTAGTGCTCTTTTTGGTAGGGCGTGGTGAATAAATAGGTGCTCCCAACTCCCACAACAATTCCCGCCAATACATCCCAACCATCATGTCTATCATTTAAACCTTCTAATCTACTATACGCCACAAACCCGGCAACCGCATAAGCCGGAATTCCATATTCCCACCCATAACGTCGCTGTAAAAATGAAGCGCCAGAAAATGCAGCAGCTGTGTGCCCTGATGGAAATGCATTTCCATCAGCTGCTCCGTCCGGTCTTGGCTTTTTTATAGTGTATTTTAGTGCATAAGTCAATCCTAAGGTAGTCCCAAATGATTTCGCAAATTGCCAAAACCCTTTTTTGTCTTTTTTGATGAAAATTACCGCTAAAGATGTAAATACTGGAGCAAATTGTGCTATATCACCAATATCTTGAATCGTCTTTTCTCTTTTCATTTCTGGAGTCATACTTTGAGAAAATATGCTTAATGGTAGAATCATAACTATAACATACAATATTTTTTTCATCTTTATTTACTATTTTAGGACTTAATTTTTTTATAAAGAAACTCGTAGAATCTGAATTAATTTTGAATATGAAAAATAATTATATCCTCCTAATTTCCTACAATACATTCAATAAAAATTAAATTAGCTAAATGAAAGCATTAAACAATTTTTACTTACAGCTTCAAATTTTGAACTTCTTTTGAAATCATAGCTTATTTCATTTATATTGTTAAATAAAATAGAGCTATTTTTGTTTCATAAATTAATTAATATGCGTTTTTTTGAATCTAACATACTAGTAACTAAAGATGATTTAGATGATTTAAATCATGTTAACAACATTGGCTCCATCGTACACCTGCTACTATTCTTGAAAATTATTTTTGGGTAATGCTTAATCATTATATCGAATATAAAAATTCTGCGCTACTGCATGATAGCTTAAAGATTAAAACATATATTTTGAATTTTAAAGGAGCTGCTTGTATGCGAATTGTAGAAATAAGTAAGAATGATGTATTAATTGTCAAGTCTGAAACCAAATGGTGTTTAATGAACACAAAATCAAAACGCCCCGTAAGAATTACTGAAGAAATAGCCGAATTATTTGAATGATTCTTTCTGTTGAAAAAAATAAATAATATTAGATTCTAACCTGTATGTTTGTTGAATGAAACGCATTTTCTACTTCATAGTCACTTTTTCAATTCTAGTACTTTGGAGTTCTTGTAGAAAGGATTTTGAATTCTCTCCCAGCGCAGGAAATTTAGAGTTTTCTAAAGACACCGTTTATCTTGATACTGTTTTCACAAATATAGGTTCAGGCACTTATAATTTAAAAGTTTACAATAGAAGTAATAACGATATTGTAATTCCATCTCTAAAATTAGCATTAGGTGATGCCTCTGCTTATAGATTAAATGTAGATGGAATCTCTGGGAAAACCTTCCAAAACGTGCAGATTTTAGCAAAGGATAGTTTATATATTTTTATTGAGACAACTGTAGATATTACCAACGTTACAAATTCCGTAACTTATTTATATACCGATCAAATTGAATTTGATTCCAATACCAACCTTCAAAAAGTAGAGCTTGTTACCCTAGTAAAAGATGCTGTTTTTATTTATCCTAATAGAGATAATACAACAAAAGTTATAGAAACATTAACCCTAAACATTGGTGGCAAATTATTAGAAACCGATATTCAAGGTCGAGAATTATTATCCGGAGAACTAACTTTTACAAATGAGAAACCTTACGTTATCTATGGATATGCCGCAGTACCTAATGGAGCAACCTTAACTATAAATCCAGGTGCACGATTACACTTTCATGCCAACTCAGGATTATTAGTTAACGACGGGGCTTCAATTAAAATAAATGGAACTTTAAGCACCGATCAAGATGCTTTAGAAAATGAGGTTATTTTAGAAGGGGATCGCTTAGAATCCGTTTTTGCCAATACACCAGGACAATGGAGTGCTATTTGGTTGTTAGATGGTAGTATTGATAATACGATTAATTATACCACCATAAAAAATGCAACCGTTGGAATTTTGAGTGATGGAAATCCTGATGAAACCACTAACAAAGTTGAAATAACCAATTCACAAATATATAATTCGAGTGCATTTGGCATTCTTGGCAGAAACACCTCTATTAAGGGAGAAAATGTTGTCATTAACAATTCAGGACAATCGTCGTTTGCAGGAACTTTTGGTGGAAAATATAATTTTACACACTGCACGATTGCAAATTATTGGGATAATAGTTTTAGACAATATCCATCGGTTTTATTAAATAACTTTATTGTTGATGCTGATAATAATGCGATTCTGACAGATTTAACAGAAGCTAATTTTAATAACTGTATTATTTACGGTAATGACAATCCTGAAATTCTTTTAGATGAAATGGAAGATGCCACTGTTAGTTTTAATTTTAAATTTACTAACTGTTTAATCCGTTTTGAAGATAGTAACAATAATTTTACGGGGTCGAATTATGATTTAAATGATACTAATCATTATGAAGGAAATATCTTTAATCAAAATCCTGATTTTAAAGATTCAAGTTTAAATCAATTAATTATAGGTAGCAGATCTGCTGCTATCAATAAAGGAAATCAAGTTTTTTCAAATCAAGTCCCTTTTGATATTTTAAACGTAAGCAGAACAACATCTCCAGATTTAGGAGCGTATCAACATATTACTTTTCCATAGAAAAACTAAAAGATTCGAAACAATAACGCACGTTAAATTATAGTTCTAAACCTTTTGATAAGTCATGAAACTTTATAAAATCAAGAATTGCTATTTTACAACTTGACCTTATCAGAAAAATTATCGTACTTCGTTTAACTACTGGTATAAATCATTAAAACAATACATATCATAATAGTTGGCAACAATTAAAACTAATACAATGAAAAAGAACTTATTAACACTACTAACACTTTTATTTGCCTTTCAATTTACAATAGCTCAAACTGATAGTTTACAATGGTTAGACATTGAATTGGCAAACTATCAATACCCTTATGCCGTTTCTACTTTAGAGTTGAAAATACAAGAGCAAGATTTAAAAATGGTCTATATGGATATTAAGCCCAAAAATTACAATGGTAAAAACATTGTTTTATTTCACGGAAAAAATTTTAATGGTGCTTATTGGAAAACAACAATTGAAGCGTTAGGCAAAGAGGGATTTCGTGTAATCGTACCCGATCAAATTGGATTTGGAAAATCTTCAAAACCAGAGCATTTCCAATACACCTTTCAACAACTAGCGCAAAACACCAAAATGCTTCTTGATACTTTAAATATAAAGGAAACTGCCATTTTAGGACATTCTATGGGAGGCATGCTTGCCACACGATTCGCTTTAATGTATCCTAAAACAACTGAAAAACTGATTTTAGAAAACCCCATAGGATTAGAAGATTGGAAACTAAAAGTACCATACAAACCTGTAGAATGGTGGTATAAAAATGAACTAAAAAGCAACTACGATGGTATTAAAAAATATCAATTAGTAAACTATTATGACAACAAATGGAAACCTGAATACGACCAATGGGTAAACTTATTAGCGGGTTGGACCTTGAATTCCGATTATAAAAAAATTGCTTGGAATTCGGCATTAACGTATGATATGATTTTTACACAACCTGTTGTTTGCGAATTTAAAAACATTAGCGCTCCAACACTTTTAATTATTGGCACAAGGGATAGAACGGCACTTGGAAAACCACTTGTTTCTGATGATGTTAGAAAAACAATGGGATTATACAATGAATTAGGTAAACGAACTCAAAAAGAAATCCCTAATGCAAAATTAGTGGAATTAGAAAACGTAGGGCATTTACCTCATATTGAAAAGTTTGATAGTTTTATCCGACCATTAATTGTATTTATGAAAGAATAACTGTTGCCAACAAAGACGTATATAAAAAATTACTTATTTTAGGCTTAAACAAAGGTAGTTGCGGGTTTGCTATATCTGATTTTTTTAAGGAAAATCCTCGTACGTAAACCCGCTACTTTTTATACAAACCCGTTAAACGAACCAAATATATCTAAAATATAAATGCTTGAATACAGTGTATAAAAATCCCGCTAAAAGCAGGGTTTTTTTATATAGAATAAAATTAGATTACACAAATAAAGGCTTTCCTTTCATCATAGTGTTCACTTTCTTTTTAACCGATTCCAATAAAGCTTCATCTTCAAAATGAGTAATCACTTCATCAATTAAATCAACAATAGCAGTCATGTCATCCTCTTTTAAACCTCTGGTTGTAATGGCAGCAGTTCCTACACGAATACCCGATGTTACAAAAGGTGATTTATCATCAAAAGGCACCATGTTTTTATTAACCGTAATATCTGCTTTAACTAGGGCCTGTTCTGCATCTTTTCCAGAGATATTTTTATTGCGTAAATCGATTAACATCATGTGGTTATCGGTTCCTCCAGATATAATATGATAGCCTTTACTAACAAAGGCTTTTGCCATAGCATCGGCATTCTGTTTTACTTGTAAGATATAATGTAAAAACTCGTCAGTTAAAGCTTCACCAAAGGCAATTGCTTTAGCCGCTATTATATGTTCTAAAGGCCCACCTTGATTACCAGGAAAAACAGCTGAATCCAAAAGCGAAGACATTTTACGTAAACTTCCATTTTTTAACCTAATTCCAAAAGGGTTATCAAAATCGTTCCCCATCATAATCATACCACCACGAGGACCACGCAATGTTTTATGAGTGGTTGTGGTTACAATATGGCAATGTGGTAAAGGATCGTTTAAAATACCTTTGGCAATTAAACCTGCGGGATGCGAAATATCTGCCATTAAAATAGCGCCAACGCTATCAGCAATCACTCTAAATCGTTTAAAATCAATATCACGAGAATAGGCAGAGGCCCCTGCGATAATAAATTTTGGTTGTTCTTTGGTTGCAATGGCTTGTATTTTATCATAATTTAAAACGCCTGTCTCTTTCTCTACACCGTAAAACACGGGATTATAAAGCTTTCCCGAGAAGTTAACCGGCGATCCATGTGTTAAATGGCCTCCATGAGATAAATCAAACCCTAATATTTTGTCGCCTGGATTTAAACAAGCATAATACACGGCTGTATTTGCTTGACTTCCACTGTGTGGCTGCACGTTAACATACGCTGCTCCAAATAAGGTTTTTGCCCTATCTATGGCGACTTGCTCAACTTCATCAACAACTTCGCAACCTCCATAATAACGTTTTCCTGGATATCCTTCTGCATACTTATTGGTTAATACAGAACCCGCTGCTTCCATTACTTGGTTACTTACAAAATTTTCCGATGCAATCAGTTCAATGCCGTGTAATTGTCTCCCTTTTTCAGCTTGTATTAGTTCAAAAATCTGTTCGTCGCGTTGCATAAAATATAAAATGAAGTTAAATATTCGGCAAAAATAGGAAATTGATTAGTTAAATTCATCAAAAAACATATATTTACTTAGTATTTACTATTTTTTTTAAATGGTCAAAGTGAACCTACTTTTTGAACTATATATTAGTATTAAAATAAAAAGTTGTGTAGGTTTGAATAGAATTTAATAAACAATTAATTAACATTTACCTTATGCCA
>CAXBHA010000013.1:0-15080 GCA_963974955.1 uncultured Yeosuana sp.
TTTTTATTATCTGCTTTTACAATGACCTCTTTACCTTTTCGCTCAACAGATTTTACTTTATGAGAACTGTTTATACTAAACTTTTGCTTTTTAAATACTTTATTTAGCTCTTTTGAAAGCCCAGAATCCATTGTTGGTATAATCCTATCCATAAATTCAATAACGGTCACTTCGGCACCCAATCTTTTGTACACTTGACCAAGTTCCAACCCAATAACACCGCCTCCAATAACAATTAAATGTTTAGGAATTTCTTTAAGCTTTAAAGCTTCCGTACTGGTAATAACGCGTTCTTTATCCAGTTTTATAAAGGGTAAGGTTGATGGTTTGCTTCCCGTAGCTATTATACTATTTTTAGCTTCGATTTCAGTCGATTCTTTTCCTTTTATTGTAATATGGGTTGCATCTTTAAAACTTCCCACGCCTTCATAAACATCAATTTTATTTTTCTTCATCAAAAAGTCAATACCTCCAGTTGTTTGATCTACAACTGCTTGCTTTCGGGCAATCATTTGTTTCAAATTCACTTTAATATCCCCAGGAACATCGATTCCATGCTCTTCAAAATGTTTAATAGCATCATCGTAATGGTGAGACGAATCCAATAGTGCTTTACTTGGTATACAGCCCACATTTAAGCAGGTGCCTCCAAGTGTGGCGTACTTTTCTATAATGGCTGTTTTCATCCCTAATTGCGCACATCTAATCGCAGCAACATATCCTCCAGGTCCTGAACCAATTATGGCTACATCATATGAATTCATAAAATCTTTGTATTTAAAAAATGAAAAACAAAAGTACAAATGTTTTTATGGCAAGACAATAAAAAACAAATTTTAATAAAGATGTTGGCAATCCTTAATTGGAAGATCAAAAACTGACTAATTATAAAAGGTTGAGTGTTTAAAATTATGTAGTTTTGTGTTCATGCAAAAAAACATCAATATACAAAACAAAAAGGCGCGCTTTCTTTACGAAATCCTTGATAAATATACTGCTGGAATTGTTTTGACAGGAACAGAGATTAAATCAATTAGAGAGAGCAAAGCTTCTATTGCTGAAAGCTTTTGTGAATTCAACGAACAGGGCGAACTTTTTGTAATTAACATGACGATTGAAGAATATGCATACGGCACCTATTACAACCATCGACCAAAAGCAGAACGAAAATTACTTTTGAATAAAAAAGAACTTAAAAAACTTCAAAAAGAAGTTCAAAATACAGGACTCACAATAATCCCTTTAAAATTATTCATTAACGACAAAGGTTATGCAAAACTAAATATTGCCTTAGCTAAAGGAAAAAAATTATTTGACAAACGCGAAACCATCAAAGACCGCGATAATAAACGTAATCTTGACCGAATAAAAAAAATTTATAAATAACACATCATTCCAGTTTAAAATGAAAGAAATAGTTTCTATCCTGATTATTTTATTTGTTTCAACATCTTTGAATGCGCAAATAAAGAATGCAAAATCTATAAGCGATACCACCCAAATTAAGACTATAGACACGTCAAAAGTTAAAACTTTAGACAGCACCATTAAGACTCTATACAGGACCATTTCAGGCGAAAAAGGGGTAGAAAGAAATTGGAAGCTTTTTCAATATCTTTTTATGCCGGGAGCAAAATTGATTCCTTCGGGAAAAAATGAAAAGGGTGAATATAAGGTTCGATATTTAAAACCCGAAGATTATATAAAAAGCTCTGGAAAATGGCTGGTGGAAAATGGATTTTTTGAAAAGGAACTATTTAGAACCGTTAACACATTTGGAAATATTACCCAGGTGTTTAGCACCTATGAGTCATTTAAAAGTGAAACCGATATCTATCCTTTTATGCGAGGTATTAATAGTATTCAATTACTTTTTGACGGTAATCGATGGTGGATAATAAACATTTATTGGGCACAGGAAAGTAAAGAACACCCTATACCTGCTGAATATTTAGCTGTAGATTAAAAGCCATTCTGAAATTAAAAAAAACCATTTAATTTTTGTCCTCCAATAAAGGCACAAAACCAAACTCTCTAACCTTAGACCACTAAACCCTTTAATGTCAACTTGAAATAGGTAAGAAATTTTTTTGAATGTCCGTAATTTGCCATAAGTCTGAAAATATAATGATTCTGTCATTCCGGCAAAGGAGGAACCGCATTGGTTTTCAATGGATTCTTCATTTCGTTTCACTCCATTCTGAACGGCAAAAATGGTATTATGAATGAATACGGACATTCAATAAAAAATTTAATAATTTATTGTTTTTATAACAATACGCATTCTTTTTATAATTAAGTTTGAGACCTTTAATTTGTCTTACAAATAGTATCCCATAATAAATGACAAGATTTTTACTCTTTATTTTTTTTACATGTATTGGTTTTCAATGTGCTTCACAAATTAAAGGCCATGTAACTGACGATAAAAACACCCCTTTATCGTTAGTAAATATCTATGTTGAAAATACTTATAATGGCACCACAAGTAATGAAGAAGGAAATTATGAACTTAACATTACAGACCCCAAAACGTACATCATTATATTCCAGTTTTTAGGTTATAAAAGTGTAAAAAAAACAGTAACCATTGAAAGCTTTCCCTATACTCTTGATGTTACCCTTTCTGAAGAGAACATCTCCTTAAATGAAGTTGTTATAAATTCAAATGAAAATCCAGCAAAAAACATTATCCAGCAAACTATTGCAAAACGTAAATATAATCTAGAAAAAATCCAATCTTACAAAGCAAATTTTTATTCTCGTGGGTTATTAAGAATTAAAAATGCCCCCGAGAAAATTTTAGGTCAAGAAATTGGCGATTTAGGTGGTGATTTAGACTCTACCAGAAGTGGTGTTGTTTATTTATCTGAAACCATTTCTAAAATTGAGTTTTTAAGACCCCATAAACTCAAAGAAAAAATTACAGCATCAAAAGTAAGCGGCAATGATAATGGATTTAGTTTTAATACAGCCAGTGATGCTGACCATGATTTTTACAACAACACCATAGAACTTGGCACACAAATATTATCACCTATAGCGACCAACGCACTGGGGTATTACAACTATAAATTGGAAGGCGTATTTTATGATGATAAAGACCATTTAATAAATAAAATAAAAGTAATACCTAAGCGCAAAAACGATGCTGTTTTTTCTGGCTACATATATATAGTTGAAAACCAATGGACCATTTATGCCTTAGAGTTAAGTGTTACAGGAATACAAGCACACATGCCTTCTATGAACAGCCTTACTTTTAAACAAAGTTTTTCGTATTCTGAAAAAGATACTGTTTGGGCAAAAATTTCCCAAAACCTTGATTTTGTCTACGGGATTTTAGGCATAAAAGGCGATGGTAGGTTTACAGCCGTTTACAGTGATTATGTTTTCAATCAAAAAGTTTCGAGAAAAAAGTTTGGAAAAGAAATTTTGTATTTTGCAGATGAAGCCAATAAAAAGGATTCCATCTATTGGAACAGCGTTCGTCCCGTACCATTAACAAACGAGGAAATTTCAGATTATATTAAAAAGGACAGTCTTCAAGTTATACGAAAATCTAAAACCTATTTAGATTCTATTGACCATAAAAAGAACACCTTAAAATTGGGTAACCTTATCTCTGGATATAATTATAGCAATACGTTTAAAAACTGGAATTTTGGAATTATCTCACCTATTTCGGTAATTAATTTCAATACAGTTCAAGGCTGGAATGCCAATGTAGATCTTTATTATAGAAAAAGTTATGTCGAAAACAAGAAGTTACTGGCAATAAGAAGCAATTTTAATTACGGGTTTAGTGATAACAGATTAAGAGGCTCACTTACTGCAAGCTATAAATTCAACAATACCAGCAGACCTTATGTAACTCTCTCTGGTGGGGTTGTTACCGAACAGTTCAATGCCAGTAAGCCTATTTCAAACTCATTTAACACAGGGTTTTCATTGTTTTCAGAAAAAAACTATTTGAAAATTTATGAAAAAACATTTACGCAATTTTCATTCTCTAGCGAACTTTTCAACGGATTTTGGTTGAATTCCTCCCTAGCTTATGAACGTAGAAAACCACTTTTTAATACTACAGACCAAACTTGGTATCCGCAAGACAATAGAGTTTACACCAGTAACAATCCTTTAGATGCAACTGCCTATGGCATAGCTCCTTTTCAAACGCATAATATTATAAAACTCTCTGTTTACGCTAAAATTAATTTTAGCCAAAACTATATGAGCTATCCAGTTGGTAAGTTTAACGTTCCAAATGAAAAATATCCTGTGTTATTTGTAGGTTATGAAAATGGTTTTGGAGCCACAAACCCCAACTATAATTTCAATTTGGTAAAAGCACGTTTAACCCAAGGTTTTGATATTGGCAACAAAGGGCGGTTTGAGTACAACCTGAAATCTGGTACGTTTTTTAATGCCGATGGTATTGCTTTTATGGACTACCAACACTTTAACGGCAATCAAACCCATATTGGAGAAGGCACATATTTAAACGTGTTCAACAATGCTCCCTATTATAGTTTAAGTACTAATGATTCTTATTTAGAGTTGCATGCCGAACATGATTTTAATGGTTTCCTCTTAGGAAAAATACCACTTTTAAATAAGCTCAATTTTAACTTAATTATTGGAGGTCATGCCTTATCAACTCCAAACAATGTTCCTTATCAAGAATATACTATTGGTATTGACAATATAGGATGGGGCAAGTTCAGGTTCTTACGTTTAGATTATGTACGCTCATACCAAAGCGGGTTTCAAAGCGATGCCATTTTATTTGGATTGAAATTCTTTTAATTTTTATCCTCTAATAAAGGCACAAAACGAAACTCACCATATTCATGTTGTTCAAATTCTTTGGCACCCTTTCTAATAAACAACGTCATGACTTGAACTTGGTCACCAACTGGAATTACCAACCTACCTCCTATTTTCAACTGATTTAATAAAGGTTTAGGCACAAATGGTGCACCAGCAGTCACAATAACACTGTCAAAAGGCGCCTCTTCTTTTAGCCCTTTATAGCCATCACCAAAAATAAGTTTTTTAGCACGATAGCCTAATTTTGGCAGAAAAACACTCGTTTTTCTAAATAGCTCCAACTGCCGTTCCACACTATAAACTTTAGCTCCCAATTCGCACAGAACAGCGGTTTGATAGCCACTTCCAGTTCCTATTTCAAGAATTTTATCTCCCTTTTTAACTTGCAATAATTCTGTTTGGAATGCGACAGTATACGGTTGTGAAATCGTTTGATCGGCCGCAATGGGAAACGCTTTATCTTGATAGGCATGATCTAAAAAACCAGAGTCCATAAACAAATGCCGAGGCACCTTTCCTATGGCCTTTAATACATGTTCGTCTTGTATTCCTTTGGCTTTTATTACATTAACTAACTGTTGTCGTAATCCTTTATGCTTAAATGTATCTTTCAATGTGCGTCTTCTTTTCAAGTCTAAAATTAGTCAAACATTTTAGCTAAATCCAATTTATTTCCTATTAATTTTTCATAACCAAAAGAGAAAATTTTAAAAGATTATTATGAATATCATGCGTTAAATATGCTATTTTTGTTGAAAACCTAAAAAAAATGCTAAAAGCTGGTGTTCTTGGTGCTGGTCACCTTGGGAAAATCCATTTAAGACTTCTCAATCAATCTGAAAAATATACGTTAATAGGATTTCATGATGCCGATTCTGAAAATGGCAAAAAAGTAGAAGCAGAATTTGGATATAAATTCTTTCATTCCATAGAAGATTTAATTAATGCTGTTGATGTGGTTGATATAGTTACTCCTACGCTTTCTCATTATGATTGTGCCTTACAAGCCATTGCAAAAGGGAAGCATATTTTTATTGAAAAACCGATTACCAATACAGTAGAAGAAGCGGAAGAAATTCGGGCATTATTGGCAGCAAATCATGTAAAAGGACAAGTTGGCCATGTTGAACGGTTTAATCCGGCATTTACTGCGGTAAAAAATGATATTCATGCACCCATGTTTATTGAAACGCACCGATTGGCTGAATTTAATCCACGTGGTACCGATGTGCCTGTGGTTTTAGATTTAATGATTCATGATATTGATATTATTTTAAGTGTTGTTAAATCCAAAGTAAAGCATATTTCGGCAAGTGGCGTTGCGGTTATAAGTGATACCCCCGATATTGCCAATGCACGAATTGAGTTTGAAAATGGTTGTGTGGCAAATTTAACAGCAAGTAGAATCTCCTTAAAAAATATGCGCAAATCGCGGTTCTTTCAAAAAGACGCTTATATTTCGGTTGATTTTTTAGAAAAGAGATGTGAAGTGGTTAAAATGAAAGATGCGCCTGAACAACCTGGAGATTTTGATATGGTACTTCAGAATGCAGAAGGCATTAAAAAACAGATTTATTTTGATAATCCTACTATTGCTAGTAACAATGCCATTCTCGATGAATTGGAATCCTTCGCAAATGCCATAAATAATAACACAAAACCTGTAGTAACACTGCATGATGGTACAGAAGCCTTGCGTGTTGCAACTCAAATTATAAATGGTTTTAAATAAAATTATAAAATGAAAAACGTAGCCGTTATTGGTGCTGGAACCATGGGAAATGGTATTGCGCATACGTTTGCTCAAAACGGATTTAGAGTACAACTTATTGATGTAAGCGAACATGCCCTAAAAAAAGGGATCGAAACCATTACCAAAAATCTGGATAGAATGGTTAGTAAGGAGATCGTTACGGAAGCACAAAAAACAGAGACCTTATCTAATATTACAACCTTTACCAACATTACTGAAGGCGTTGAATATGCCAGTTTGGTGGTGGAAGCAGCAACTGAAAATGTAGATTTAAAACTAAATATTTTCAGACAACTTGATGACGCGTGTCCTGAGGGAACTATTCTTGCTACCAATACGTCCTCTATTTCAATTACTCAAATTGGGTCTGTAACTAAAAGACCAGATTCTGTTATTGGAATGCACTTTATGAATCCTGTGCCCATTATGAAACTGGTAGAGATTATTAGGGGATACAACACAAGTGATGAGGTGACCAAAACCATCATGGAATTATCTAAAACTCTAGGAAAAATTCCTGTTGAAGTCAATGATTATCCAGGTTTTGTAGCAAATCGCATACTTATGCCAATGCTTAATGAATCTATAGAAACCCTTTATAATGGTGTAGCTGGTATCCATGAAATTGACACTGTAATGAAACTTGGTATGGCTCATCCAATGGGACCTTTACAATTGGCCGATTTTATTGGATTAGACGTTTGTCTGTCCATATTAAATGTTATGTATGAAGGGTTTAAAAATCCAAAATATGCCCCATGTCCATTATTGGTCAATATGGTGAGAGCAGGGAAATTAGGTATAAAATCCGGTGAAGGCTTTTATGATTATTCGGAAAGTAAGAAAGCAGAAAAAATTGCGAAGCAATTTCTAAAGTAAACGGTGGGCAGTGTTCAGTAAAAAGTGATAATACAATTATGAGATTTCAAGATTTATTAGCATACAGAAAAGGATTTGAGTTGTCCATGAAACTATTTAACCTTTCAAAATCTTTTCCAAAAGAAGCAACTTATTCTCTAACTGACCAAGTAAGACGTTCTTCAAGAAGTGTTTGTGCCAACATGGCAGAAGCTTATCGAAAACGTTTATATCCTAAACATTTTTTAAGTAAACTTACAGATTGTGATGCTGAAAATTCAGAAACCCAAACTTGGTTAGAATTTGCGAAGGCTTGCAATTACATAAACAAAGAAAAATTTGAAGAACTTACAAACGAAAGCATTGAAGTAGGCAAACTAATAAACTACATGATTTTAAATCCGGAAAAATTCGGTTCAAGTAAATCATAATTATAATAAACTAAGCACCAAAACCGAACACTGAACACTGAACACTGAACATTGAATACTGAAATATGGCTCAAATAATTCCGTTTAAAGCAGTTCGTCCCACACGTGATAAAGTAAGTCTTGTTGCGTCAAGATCGTACCAAAGCTACACACAAGCAGAACGTGAAGCCCGATTGGATCATAATCCATATTCATTTTTACATGTTGTAAATCCGGGCTATCGCTATCAAAAAACTATATCGGGAAAAGAGCGATACAACTTAGTTAAAAATCGGTATTTGGAATTTAGGGAAGATGGTGTATTTATGCAGGATAAAATGGCAAGCTATTATGTTTACAAAATTGTGAATAGAGATGGTTATGCGTTTTCGGGTATAATAGCTGCAACAAGTACCGAAGATTATGAGTGCAATATCATAAAAAAACATGAAGACACAATTGAATACCGCGAACGTATTTTTAAAGATTATTTAAAGACGGTAGGATTTAATGCGGAGCCGGTGCTTCTTACCTATCCCGATAATGAAACAATTCAGTCTATTATAAACGAAACTCAAAAAGATAGAGCAGAATTTGAATTTACGACCACATATAGAGACACACATTATTTATGGGTAATAAATAACGAAAAAACAATCAATATAATTAAAAAGGAATTTGAAACTATTGGAACTGTTTACATTGCCGATGGGCATCATCGCTGTGCTTCTTCCTTTTTATTATCAAAAGATTTAAAATCGCAAAATGATAATCATACTGGAAATGAGCCCTATAATTATTTTATGAGCTATTTAATTCCAGAATCCAACCTGAAAATTTATGAGTTTAACAGGCTCGTGAAAGATTTAAACGGATTAACAAAAGAAGCCTTTTTAATTAAATTGGATACTACATTTCGCATTGAGAATAGAGGAAAGGAATTATACAGGCCAACAGGGAAACATCATTTTAGCATGTATTTGGATGGCCATTTTTATTCCCTCTATTTAAGAAAAAGCAACTATCCTTTTAAAACGTCTTTAGATGCTCTGGATACACAAATTTTATACAAAACCATTTTGGAACCTCTTTTGGGAATTACCGATTTACGAAATGACCAGAGGATAGACTATTCTTATGGGAAAAACAATTTAGTAACCATAAAAAGTAAAGTTGATAAAGGCGAATTTGCCGTAGGTTTTGGATTGGTACCAATTACAATACATGAAATGAAAGCCATTGCCAACGATGATTTAACAATGCCGCCAAAAAGCACCTTTATTGAACCTAAACTGCGAAGTGGGGTTACTATTTATGAGTTTTGATTTATTAAGCATGTCAATACAAAAAAACTTAAATTATATAAAATCCCAACTACCAAAACAGGTAACATTGGTGGCTGTTTCTAAAACAAAACCTGTATCAGATATCTTGGATGCCTACCATGCGGGACAACGCATTTTTGGTGAAAATAAAATTCAGGAAATGGCTTCAAAATATGAAGTTATGCCAAAAGATATCAAGTGGCATATGATTGGTCATGTTCAAAAAAACAAAGTCAAATATATGGCTTGTTTTGTGGCTTTAATCCATGGAGTTGATAACCTTAATCTTCTGGAAGAGATTAATAAACAAGCCTTAAAACAAGATAGAATTATTGATTGTTTACTTCAAATAAAAATTGCTTTAGAAGATTCTAAATTTGGAATGACACCTGATGATGCTGTAACATTACTACAATCGCAAGCTTTTTCAGAACTTAAAAACATAAGAATAACAGGTGTAATGGGCATGGCAACATTCACTGAGAACACCATTCAAATAAAGAAAGAATTTAATCTTTTAAAACACACATTTGATACTCTAAAATCACTTGAATTTTCTAACTTTAAACCAACTATAATTTCCATGGGAATGAGTGGTGATTATCCATTAGCTATTGCATGTGGAAGCACCATGATTCGGGTTGGAAGCAGTATCTTTGGAGAACGGGAATACAGTGTTCAGTGAGCAGTGTTCAGTGAACTATAAAAACACATTTTTAACTTTTAACTTTTAACTTATTTACGCAATACTCGACATAGAAACAACAGGAGGCAAGTATAATGAAGAAGGCATTACAGAAATTGCAATTTATAAATATAATGGCCATAAAATAACAGACCAATTTATTAGTCTTATTAATCCAGAACGAGAAATTCAACCTTTTGTGGTAAACCTCACAGGCATTAACAGTAGCATGCTACGAAGTGCACCAAAATTTTATGAAGTTGCCAAACGGATTGTGGAAATTACAGAGGGTTGCATTTTAGTGGCTCATAATTCTCAGTTTGATTACAGAATTCTGGTAACTGAATTTAAACGATTAGGATTTGAATTTATGCGTGAAACCCTTTGCACCGTTGAATTGGCAAAAACACTTATTCCCAATCAGGCCTCTTATAGTTTGGGCAAATTAGTACGATCTCTTGGCATTCCAGTTACAGACAGGCACCGGGCTTCGGGAGATGCTGTAGCCACGGTAAGATTATTTAAAATGTTGTTGGATAAAGATTCATCAAAAAAAATCATCCAACAATCCATTCGATTGAATCCAAAACACCAACTAGAACCAAGACATATTGATATTATTGAACAATTACCTTCTTGTACCGGCGTTTACTACATTCATAAATCTAATGGTGAAATTATTTATATTGGAAAAAGCAACAATATAAAAAAACGAATCAATCAGCATTTTACCAACACCAACCTTAAATCAAAAAAAATACAACTTCAAGCAGCTGCTGTTACTTATGAATCAACTGGTAGTGAATTGGTCGCTTTACTTAAAGAAAGTGAAGAAATAAAACGAAACAAACCCATTTATAACCGCGCGATACGAAGCACTGTTTTTACACACGCGCTCTATAGTTTTACTGATGAAGATAATTACATTAACCTAAAGATTGATAAAGTTGATGGAAGAAAAAAACCAATTACCACGTTTAATAATAGAGAGAACGCTAAAAGTTTTATGCTTAAAACCATTGAAGAATATAATCTGTGCCAAAAATTAACAGGTATTTATAAAACAAAAAGCACCTGTTTTAAGTATGGCATAAAAGAATGTAATGGTGCTTGTATAGGACGGGAAGAACCGGAAATCTATAATAGCCGTGTTACTGCTTTCCTAAATAAAAATAGCTATAAAAACAAAAACATGGTAATTGTAGATCGAGGTCGCGATATTGATGAACACAGTGCCATTTATATCGAAAATGGAATATTTAGGGGCATCGGGTTTTTTAATTTAAATTATCAAATCAATAATATCGAGGTATTGGAATCTCTTATTACACCTATGGAAAACAATAGAGACACACAGCATATTATTCAGAGTTATATGAGGAGGAATTCTAGGTTAAAAGTTATTCAAATTCAACATAACTCCAATAATGCATAATCTTTTAGTAAATTTGAGTTCAAGGCCACTAAAGAAAAAGTAACTGATCTTTTTGTTACATTTGATAGAATGAAAAAAATTTTCGACAAACATTGGAAAGCTAGAATATATAAAATAATTTACCATTCAGACACTCCTGCTGGAAAATTATTTGATGTTTTACTTCTTGTAGTAATTCTTGCAAGTATTTTATTGGTGATGCTTGAAAGTGTTACTAGTATTGACGTAAAATATCATGGCTTTCTTAACATTGCAGAATGGATAATTACTATTTTATTTTCAATAGAATATATTTTAAGAATTATAACCAACTCAAGTCCTAAAAAATATATTTTTAGTTTTTATGGCATAATAGATTTTCTATCAACCATTCCAAAATATTTATCATTATTTTTAGTGGGATCACACTCTTTAGTGGCTTTAAGAGCATTACGTTTAATGCGTGTTTTTAGAATTTTAAAATTAGCTCGATTTATGGGCGAATCAAATAATTTTATAAAAGCATTAAAGGCTAGTAAAGTAAAAATTGCTGTTTTTGTTTCTTTTGTAGTCATTCTTTGTGTCATTCTTGGCACTGTAATGTACCTTGTTGAAAGCGAACAAGATAGTGGGTTTTCGAGTATTCCAATAAGCGTTTATTGGGCCGTGGTAACACTAACAACAGTTGGGTATGGGGATATTGCCCCGGTAACTCCACTTGGACAATTAATTGCCTCTATGATTATGATTATTGGTTACGGAATTATTGCTATCCCTACGGGAATTGTAAGTGCGGAATTTGCTTCTCAAAAAAAAGAACCTATAAAAGAAAAAGATATCATCTTAGAAACTAAAACCTGTCCAGAATGCTTAACAAACGATGTTAGAATCGAAGCAAAATACTGTTATGTATGTGGTGCAGAAATATTATAATTTTTATTAAATAGCTTCTGAAAACAAAAAACAAATACCTCATTTCAATTGTTGGTCCTACCGCCATTGGTAAAACGGCATTAAGTATAAGGTTAGCGCAATATTTTAATACCGAAATTATTTCAGCCGATTCTCGTCAATTTTTCAAAGAAATGCAAATTGGAACTGCAGCGCCTTCAACTGAAGAATTAGCTGCAGCTAAACATCATTTCATTCATCACAAATCCATAAAAGACAATTACAATGTAGGCACCTATGAAAAAGATGCGTTAAACTGCTTAAATACTCTTTTCAAAACTTATAAGGTTGTAATTATGGTTGGGGGCTCAGGGTTGTACATTGATGCTGTAACAAAAGGTCTTGATGAGTTTCCTGAAGTCAATGCTTCTATTAGAGAAAATCTTAATGAAGAATTAGAAAAAAATGGACTTGCATCACTTCAAAATAAGCTAAAGGAATTAGATAAAACTTCCTATAACACAATTGCAATTGATAATCCACATCGCGTTATTCGAGCACTGGAAATTTGTATTGGAACACAAAAACCATATTCATCATTTTTAAATAAGGAAAAATTAAAACGACCATTTAAAACCATCATTATAGGCTTGACTGCCAATAGAGACATTATTTATGATCGTATAAATCAACGTGTGGATATAATGATGGAAGAAGGTTTGCTAAAAGAAGCCAAAAAACTGTATCCATATAAATCATTGAACGCCCTAAAAACTGTTGGATACAAAGAACTATTCAATTATTTTGATGGAATTTGGACACTTGATTTTGCTGTTTCCGAGATAAAAAAAAACACACGTCGTTTTGCTAAACGTCAATTAACATGGTTTAGAAAAGACAAAAGTATTGTGTGGTTTAATTATAAAATATCCAGTGAAATTATTATTGAGGAACTAAACAAATTATACAACAATAATTCCTTTATACTAATTATTTTACTACTGCAATTTTAATTAATTTTGATGCAAATCTTTATTAAAAACAATGTTGGATTTTTTATTGACGAGTGACGCCATAATGGCCTTATTAACCCTTACGTTCCTAGAAATAATTCTAGGAATTGACAATATTGTTTTTATTTCAATTGCAGCGAATAAATTACCCGAAAACCAGCGCAGTAAAGCCACAAATATTGGTTTATTATTGGCGATGGTTCAACGTATTATTTTATTATTGTTCGTATCATTTTTGGTGGGTTTAAAAGAACCTTTTTACACCATCGATATAAGTTGGTTATATATAGGCGTAAGTTGGCAAGCCATTATTTTGTTTGTTGGTGGTTTGTTTTTAATTTATAAAAGCACCTCAGAAATTCATGAGAAAGTTGAATTACCCAATCATGATGAAAAAGAATTGCGAGGAAAAAAAATCAAGTCATTGTCTCAAGCCATTGTACAAATTTTACTTATTGATTTTATATTTTCTATAGATTCTATCCTTACTGCGGTGGGAATGACCAATGGTTTAAGTGAAAACCACAATTACAATTTGGTTCTTATGATAATTGCCGTTGTTATCTCAATAATTATTATGATTGGTTTTGCTAACCCTATACGGAAATTTATTGATGCGCATCCCAGTATGCAATTATTGGGTTTGGCTTTTTTAATTTTAATTGGATTTATGCTAATTACCGAAGCGGCGCATTTGTCCAATACCAAAATATTTGGAAATACAGTAGGTGCTATTCCAAAAGGCTATTTATACTTTGCCATTGCATTTTCTCTCTTTTTTGAGTTTTTAAGTTTTAGAATTGAAGACAAAAAAAAGTCAAGATGAGTTCGTACATAAAATATAAATACTATTGAAGAGGGATGTTTTAATGTCGCGCTTGTGTATGGAAAATTGCACGTTTGTTTAAGGCCAATACCAGTAATTTTTTATAAAATACGGTGTTGAATCCAGTTTTTTTTCATTCCAATATGATTTTCTTTTTCAGATGTTTTTTTAAATCCAAAATTTTTATAAAATCTTTGAGCTTTAATATTTATCTTAAAAACTTGTAATCGAATTAGTTTTTTTTCCGAATTGGCTCTTTCGATTATTTTTTGCATAACCTCTTTTCCAATTCCTAAATTCTGAAATTCCTTTTCTATTAGTAAATTTTCTATATAGATTTCGTTATCAGTGTCTTTGAGTATTAAATATCCAACTGCTTGTTTTTTATGCTCAATTATTTTTATGTCAGAAGCAATAAATTTTGCTTTGTGAATTTCTTTTTGATATGGTTCATTCCAACTCCATATTTTTTCCACATACGGTTTAATCGACTTGCTTTTAATTCGATATGTTAATTCTAAATCCGAGTTTTTTGCGTTTCGTAAATTCAATTTAATGTTCGGTTTTCCAAAAATTGGCTACAACTACAAATATCAGTACCATCAAATATTTTTAAAAATTTGTTCATAGGTATTTAAAGACTCTAAAATAAAGCTGTTTGTCCTTGATTATCCTTATCAGATTCATCCGGATTTTTATTCTTTGATTTTGGCAAATCGATGGTTTCTTGTGAATCCACAGTTTCTTCATCAATAACTTCAATTTCATCGGCGTGTACTTCTTCCGGAGCTTCATAAGGCACTGGATCCAATAAATTAATCTGTTTAACTTTATCGGTTGTTAACTGATTTCCTTGCGCTTTTATCCCTTTTATCGCAATAAATTCCTCTAGGTTAACTTCTAGATTATCTTTTTGATCTTTTCCTCGCTCTTTACCAAAAATCACTTCTGCTCTTGGAATCCAATCGGTAGACACAATTTCTAATTGGGATTTTTGGTGTTCTGTAATAAAAATTTCTTCCTTATTTTCATTTTCAATCAAGAACCGTTTTATAAAATAACGCTCTTTTTC
>CAXBHA010000014.1:0-14854 GCA_963974955.1 uncultured Yeosuana sp.
TTTGGGGAGGGTTTTTACAGCAAACATTTGGCTTTAAGGACAAACTTTTTGTTACAGGAGCCATTAGATTGGATGGTTCTTCAGTATTTGGAGCAGATGAAAGAAATCAATTTTATCCAAAAGCAAGTATGTCATACTTACTTTCAGAGGAAGACTTTTGGGAAAAGAGTCTAGGGAATGCAATCAATAGTTTTAAGGTTAGGGCCGCTTGGGGCCAGGCAGGGAACCTTACTGCAATAGGGCCTTTTGACCGTTTGTCAAATTATGCTGCTATAAGTATTGATGGAAGTTCTGGGTTAATTGCCCCAACACGATTAGGAAATGCAGATTTAAAACCTGAAAGACAAACAGAATTAGAGTTTGGTATTGATATGGGACTGTTTGATAATAAGATTGGGGTAGAGCTGACTTATTATGAGCAAGATATTAAAGATCTTTTGTTGGCAAGAACATTGTCACCTTCAACAGGTTTTGGCTCAAGGGTGGAAAACATAGGAACCATGAACAATAAAGGTTTTGAGGCATTGATTACAGCAACACCTATTCAAACAAATGATTTTAGTTGGACAGTTACAGGAACCTATTCTACAAATAAAAATGAAGTAAATAATATAGAAGGCGAGCAATTTGGTATTGGAAATTTCGGGTTTTCTGTTGCTAAAAACGGACAGCCTTTAGGCGTTTTCTATCAAGGTTTTTATGCTAGAAATCCAGACGGAAGCTTGCTTTTAACTCCAGGCGGTATTCCACAAAGAGAAAAAGGATCATATGATGCCGATGGCAACCCTGTTCCTGAGAGAGATGGATCTGGACAACCTAGTGGAGCAAATTTAAGCAAGGTCATTGGAGATCCAAATCCTGACTTTATAGCCTCTTTAATTAATGAACTTAAGTATAAAAACTTTTCTTTTAGAATGCAGCTTGATGCTGTACAAGGCGTAGATGTCTTAAGTTGGGATACGCGCATGTTCTATCGTTTTGGTGGTGGGCCAGAGACAGGTCGTGAGCTGAGAGGAGAGAGCGTTAGAGGAACGGGTGCTGCTAAGTTTGGTATCGCAGAATCTTATATTGAAGACGGTTCTTATGTTAAGCTTCGCGAAATATCTGCTTCATATTTATTAAAAAATCCTTTAGAAGGGATTGATAGTGTGAAATTTACTCTAACTGGACGAAATTTATTCTCGATAGATAATTTCTCTGGTTATGACCCAGAAGTAAATATGGATGGTCAGAGTAATGGTGCTAGAGGAGGTGTTATGGGATTGGTGCCTATTCCTAGTGTAGTTAAATTTGGTGTAATAGCTACTTTTTAAGTGTCAAAATAAAAAAATATTAAAAGATGAAAAATATAAAAATATATACAGTCATAGGTGTTTTGCTTATTAGTAGTGGTTTATTTACTGCATGCGACACTGAGTTTGAAAACCCTAACAATCCAACCGAGGATGTTGTTTTAGGGACAAAAGGAGGGCTTTTTGCATTAGCAACCGGAATTAGGCAATATTATTCAGTGGTTGCGTTAAGGCAAATAATTGAAGCTCCAGGAATTACTACTAGAGAATTAGGGGTAACCAATACGTTTTTAAACATTAATGAATTGGCCAAAGGAGGAGCAGAATTGCCTAATGAAAGTGGTGGTATCACGAATCCATGGGTAAATATTATACGTGCCAAAGGAATGGCAGAGTCCTTAATTGAAGGAGCCAATATCGTTGAGCTTTCTGCTGGAACAAAAAGTGGGTTATTAGCTTATGGCAATTTGTTTAAAGCTATGTGTTTAGGTTCTTTAATTGAAATGTTTGAGCAAGTTCCTATAAATAACTCAGCTGATGGAGCTGCTCCATTTAGTGATAGAGCAACGGTGTTGTCTCATTGCATCACTTTGTTAGAGGAAGCAAGGGATGTACTGTCGTCATCACCTATGTCAGATGAATTTAAATCTACCGTTCTTTGGTCGGATATTAGCTTAAAGAAAACAGTAAATGCGTTTCTATCAAGATATCAATTAATGGCCGGAAATTATGATGAGGCGATTACGGCTGCAAATGCTGTATTAAGTGATAGTGATGCTACAAATTCAATGTGGATTTATGATGCCAATAACCAAAACCCTATATGGAATAGAACCGTTAATTCTGCCGATTTAAATCCACAAACTAATTTTGGATTACTAGGTGATTATATTCCAGAAGCTGGAGATGGTCGTGTTGATTTCTATTTAGGAGCTGATGCCGGTTTTGCCAATGCCGATGCTGGGGGTCAAGCCCTAAGCGAAATGCTTGGCTTTTTTGGTACAAATACATCGTCCATTCCAATGTATCTTCCAGGAGAAATGGTATTGATTAAAGCAGAAGCGTATGCCAGATTAAATCAATTAGATAATGCGGTCACTCAATTGAATTTGGTAAGACAAAAGAACAATGACCCTCTTGGTGTTAATGCCAATCTTCCTGCTTGGACAGGTGATGAAACAAGTAAGGATGATATTTTGGAAGAAATATATAAAAATAGATGTATAGAACTGTTTTTAACAGGACTAAGATTTGGGGATAGTAAAAGGTTCCATCCTGATTTTGCGGTTCCTTCTGCAACCAATACAACGAATGAACGGAACAGGAATTATTACCCTTATCCATTCATTGAAAGGGAAAATAATCCAAATACGCCTGCAGATCCATCTATTTAAAGATATGTATGGCACATTTTTAAGTTTGTTTTTTTGTTTATTTAGTTAATATTGAGGGCAACATAATTGTTGCCCTCAATAAAATTAAAACAGCAGGAAGATTGACTAATTAGAAATTTAAATATAAAATATGATGAAAGTTTATACCGGTTTGGATGTATTGGTAAATGATAAAGAGGTTCAAAAAGAATTTAAAGGTAATGTGGCTTTGCTTTGTCATAATGCATCTATAGATTATACATTTACACATGCTGCATTAAGATTCAAAGAACTATTTGGGTCTAGGTTTGTAAAACTATTTGGGCCACAACATGGTTTTGCTACAGATGTTCAAGATAATATGGTTGAAACAAATCATATAACACATCCGTATTTTAATATTCCTGTATATTCATTGTACTCTGAAACCCGTATCCCAACAGATGACATGTTAGATGGTATTGATCATTTATTTGTTGATTTGCAAGATGTTGGCTGCAGAATGTATACCTATATTTATACGCTTACTCTTTTACTTGAAAAATGCAGTAATAAAGACATTCAAATTGTGGTCCTTGATCGCCCCAATCCCATAAACGGCATTGATGTTGAAGGAAATGTATTGGATTTAGAGTTTGAATCGTTTATAGGAAGACATCCAATTCCTGTGCGTCATGCAATGACCATTGGTGAAGTTGCCTTAATGCATCAAAAATTTTGGGCTAAAGAAAAGGCTCAACTTAAAGTTATAAAGATGCAACATTGGCAACGAAACATGTGTTTTGAAGACACGAAGTTGCCATGGCTGTTGCCTTCACCAAACCTTGCCAGAGCGGAAAGCGCTTTTACCTTTCCTGCCACTGTTTTATTTGAAGGAACCATTTTAAGCGAAGGCAGGGGTACTACACAGTCATTGGAAATTGTAGGTCATCCAAAAATGGAGCCTTTTTCATTTTATGAAAACCATTTGTCCCAAGTTGTAAATAAATCAAAATTAAAAGGCTTTACGTTGAGACCAATTACATTTTTGCCAACATTTCAAAAGCATGCAAATCAGGTATGCGGAGGAGTTCAAATTCATGTAACCAATAAATCAACTTATAAACCATGGCGTGTTGGTCAACTGCTAATGCGAGAATTATTTCATTATTTAGGAGAGGATTTTAAATGGAAAAAACCGCCTTATGAGTATAATTATACCCAAAAACCAATTGATATTATTAATGGAACAGACAAATTGAGACATTGGGTGGAAAATAATGAATCTATTGAGATGCTTGATTCTTTTGAAAACTTAAAAGACTATAAACTACAACTTGACGAAATAAAAATTTATTAAAAAAAGCACAAAAGTAAATTAAACTCGCAATGCTAACTATATTTTTGAATGTCCGTATTCATTCATAATACCATTTTTGTCATTCAGAATGGAGTGAAACGAAATGAAGAATCCATTAAAATCAATGCGGTTCCTCCTTTGTCGGAATGACAAAATTATTATATTTTCAGACTTATGACAAATTACGGACATTCAACTATATTTATAATTTTATATAAAATAGTCAAAAAACCGGTTTCATAAATGAACGCAACACTGATTTCGTTAATTGTAGCATCCTATTTTGGGGTATTATTACTAATATCCCATTTTGTTTCAAAAAACACGAGTGATGAATCTTTTTATACGGGAGATAGAAAATCGCCATGGCAAGTCGTTGCTTTTGGAATGATCGGAGCTGTATTATCAGGCGTTACATTTGTCTCAATTCCAGGGATGGTAGGAAATAATTATTTTTATTATTTACAGTTTGTTTTTGGAAATGTTGTTGGATACGTTTTTATAACTTATGTTCTGCTCCCCATTTATTACGATTTAAAACTGGTTTCAATATACACCTATTTAGAATCGCGTTTTGGAATTAAAACCTATAAAACTGGGTCTCTGTTTTTTTTAATATCACAATCATTTGGAGCCGCGCTGCGCTTATTGCTTGCTGCTAAAATATTACAGTATGCTGTGTTCGATGCGTTTCATATTCCGTTTTTTTTAACAGTTATCATCATTCTGGCCCTTATATGGTTGTATACCAATAAATCGGGCATTAAAACAATTGTATGGACCGATATGCTCCAAACGTTTTTCTTGATAGCAGCGGCAATAATATCCATTTATGTGGTTAAGAGTTCTTTAGGTTTGAGTTTTTCAGAAACCATGACATCTGTTACAAAACATGACTATTTCAAAGTTTTTGATTGGGATATGCATTCAGGAAGTAACTTTTTCAAACAATTTGTTTCAGGTGTTTTAATTGCTATTGCCATGATTGGTTTGGATCAAAATATGATGCAAAAAACATTGACCTGCAAAAACAAAAAAGAAGCTCAACAAAACATCCTGACATTTAGCTTGATTTTAGCAGTCACCCAGTTCCTGTTTTTGGGTTTAGGGGTCATGTTGTACTTATATGCTGAAAAATTTGGTATCCATTTAGATTTTGAAAACGGGAAATTTATGGATACAGATAATTTATTCCCTATGCTTTCTTTAAACCATTTTGGAACCATTGCCAGCATTAGTTTTATTTTAGGAATAACCGCGGCGTCTTTTTCTAGTGCAGATTCTGCTTTAACAGCACTAACAACCTCTTTTACACATGATTTTTTAGACATACAACATAAAAATTCAAAAGAAAAGAAACGATTGAAAAATCTGGTTTTATTTGGATTTTCAGCAGTTATTTTTACAATCATCATGTTATTCTCGGAAAGTAAGGGAGATGTGATTTCTACCATATTTAAAGTGGCTGGGTATACCTATGGACCCTTGCTGGGGCTCTATATGTTTGGAATTTTTACTAAAATACAAATAAAAGATGTTGCCGTTCCTTTCATATGTGTAATAATGCCAATAGTAACATACTTTTTAAATTATTACTTCATTATCTGGTATAATTTTGATTTTGGTTTTATGAATATTTTTGTTAATGCGCTTTTAACAGTAGTCTTTTTAATTGTTTTTAAGGCCAATAAATCTAAATAGATTTCCAATATTCAAACTAGTTTTAATTATTGAGATATAGAATGATAAAATGAAAATGAAAAACAAACTAACAACTGAAGAATCCTCTGAATATGATGATTTAGAAAAAATGAGCACATTTGACTTGCTCTCAAGCATGAATGCTGAAGATAAAACAGTTCCTTATGCCATTGAAAAAGCAGTTCCTTCAATTGAAAAATTAGTAGATGTCATTTATAGAAAAATGAATGAAGGCGGACGATTGTTTTATATAGGAGCCGGAACAAGTGGAAGATTGGCGGTGCTTGATGCCTCTGAATGCCCACCCACCTATGGCGTTGATGATGATTTGGTAATTGGCTTGATTGCAGGGGGAGATATAGCTCTAAGAAAAGCTGTTGAAAATGCCGAAGATGATACTACATTGGCATGGAAGGATTTACAAAAATTCCATATGAATGAAGAGGATGTTCTTGTGGGCATAGCAGCATCAGGAACAACCCCCTATGTTATAGGCGGCGTAAAAAAGGCGAGGCAAAACAACATTGTTACCGGCTGTATAACATGCAATGAAAACTCACCATTGTCGCTAGAAGTTGATTATCCTATTGAGTTAGTAGTAGGTCCTGAATTTGTTACAGGAAGCACGAGGATGAAAGCAGGAACAGCTCAAAAACTGGTTTTGAACATGATTTCAACAACGGTAATGATAAAGTTGGGTAGAGTAAAAGGAAACAGAATGATAGATATGCAACTTTCAAACAAAAAGCTAGTAAACAGAGGTGTAAGAATGATTATGCACGAACTTAATGTTGACAAAAAAACAGCAAGTAATTTATTGCTTGAACATAAAAATGTCAGAAAGGCCATTGATGCATTTAATTTAATTAAAAATGAGTAAAATTTTAGTAACAATTATTTTAGCCCCCTTTTTTTTAACATCTTTTTTTAGTGATCAGAATACGAGTTTTATAACTAAAGATGTGAGGTCAAAATGGGTTGATAGTATTTACAGTAATATGACCCTTCAAGAAAAAGTAGGTCAATTGTTTATGGTTGCCGCCTATTCAAACAGAGATGAAAAGCATACGGATTCTATTAAAAACCTTATTAAAAATTATGATATAGGAGGACTTATATTTTTTCAAGGTGGCCCCGTACGTCAAGCCAACCTAACAAATAGGTACCAATCAATGACCAAAGTACCGTTATTGATAGGTATTGATGCCGAATGGGGCTTGAATATGAGGTTGGATAGTACAGCAAGATTTCCATACAATATGACACTTGGAGCCATTAAAAATAATGATTTAATCAAAAAAATTGGAGGTCAAATAGGGAAACACTGCAAACGTTTGGGAGTTCATTTAAACTTTGCACCTGTAGTAGATATAAACACCAACCCTAAAAACCCAATAATAGGTGTGCGTTCATTTGGAGAGAATAAATTCAATGTAACCAATAAGGCCATTGCGTTTACCCAAGGGATGCAAAGTGAAGGCGTTATGGCATGTGCAAAGCATTTTCCAGGTCATGGCGATACAGACAAAGACTCCCATAGAACATTGCCAAGGGTTTCTTTTTCAAAAGAACGAATTGATTCTGTTGAATTATACCCATACAAGGAATTGTTTAAAAAAGGAATTTCGGGGGTTATGGTAGCGCATTTAAACGTCCCAAGTTTAGAACCTACTGAAGGGTTGCCTTCTTCGTTGTCTTATAATATAGTTTCAAATATTTTAAAGAAACAACTTAACTATAAAGGATTGATTTTTACGGATGCTTTAAATATGAAAGGCGCAGCAAATTATAAAGAACCTGGCGAGATAGATTTAGCAGCATTCAAAGCAGGCAATGATATGTTATTATTTACAGAAGATGCTCCAAAAGCGATTTCGAAAATTATAGAGGCTTATAACAAAAATGACATCACTGAAGAGAGGCTATCACATTCAGTAAAAAAAATACTTGGTGCTAAATTTGACGCCCATCTCAATCATTTTAAACCCATAGACACATCAAAACTTATAAGCGATTTGAATGGCCAAACTAATGAGATCTTAAATGTAGAGGCTTTTAGCAATGCTATTACGGTTTTAAAAAATGAGAACCATATTTTGCCAATAAAAGAAAAGAAAAAAGAAAAAATAGCGTATGTAAAATTAGGTAAGGGCATGTCTGATACGTTTGTAAATACATTAAAATCAGACGCTAAAGTTCATGATGTTTCAGGAATTTCAATTAAAAAATTATTAAAAAGACTTAAGAAATATGATAAAGTAATTATTGGCTATCATCGCTTAAATAGTAGACTGACCCAGAGTATATCCGATGAAGATAGAGCCATGATTGATATTATTTCAAAAAAGAATAAGGTCATCTTAAACGTATTCGCAAGTCAATATAGTTTGGACATCATATCGTTTAAAAATATTGAAGGAGTTATTGTTTCCTTTGAAAACACAGAACAGGCACAAATGGCAACTGCTCTTATTATTTTAGGAAAAAAGAAAGCTATAGGAACATTACCTGCGTCTGTAAATAGTGAATATAAAGTCAATTACGGAATTCAAACAGAATTGCAGCATTAATTAATAATTAGAATTTTACAGCATATGGAACGTTCAAACAAGTTAAATTTTTAAATTTAATATGACAATTAAAAGACAATCAAAATAGGCAGAGGTTTAACAACACAAAGGAATTAGAGATGACACAAGCTTTGGAAAAATTATCAAACATCCTGGAAGGAGATGTTTATTTTGATGATTTACATAAAAGCATTTATGCAACGGATGCGTCTGTTTATAGAAAAATTCCACTAGGGGTGGTGTATCCAAAAAATATTGACGATCTAAAAATTATCATACAGTTCGCCACTGAAAACAACATCAGTTTAATCCCCAGGGCCGCAGGGACCTCTTTGGCCGGTCAATGTGTGGGAGACGGATTGATAGTGGATGTGTCAAAATACTTCACTAACATACTGGCATTTAATGAACAAAAGAAGACCGTTACCGTACAGTCCGGAATTATCAGGGATGAATTAAACCATTTTCTAAAACCTTATGGATTGTTTTTTGCCCCCAATACATCAACCAGCAATAGATGCATGATAGGCGGCATGGTCGGTAACAATTCATCTGGGACCACCTCAATTAAATTTGGAGTAACGCGTGACAAAGTGTTGGAATTGAAAACCATTTTAAGTGATGGTTCTGAAGCCGTTTTTAATGCCTTATCAGGGAGTGACTTTAAACAAAAAAGACAAAAAAACTCTCTGGAAGGTAAAATTTACGCTTCCATTTTTAATGAACTGTCAAACAAAGCGGTTCAACAAGAAATAATCAAGGAATTCCCCAAAAAAAATATACATCGCAGAAACAATGGGTATCCTATTGATGAATTATTGAATTATGAGGAGTTTGGTGGTTCAAGCAATACCATCAACTTGGCAAAACTATTGACTGGCAGTGAAGGAACGCTTGCTTTTACTACGGAAATAACACTGCAATTGGACACTTTGCCACCTCCTAAAAGCATCCTGGTAGCAGCTCATTTTAGCAGTATCCAAGAAAGTATGGAAGCCGTTTTGGTTGCTATGAAGCATAATTTGTATACCTGTGAGTTAATGGACAAAACCATTTTGGACTGTACCAAAAACAATCGGGAACAGGTTAAAAACAGGTTTTTTGTTGTAGGGGATCCTAAAGCGATTTTAATGCTTGAAATCTGTACATATTCAGAAGAAGAATCCGCACTACTTGCCAATAGGTTAATACAAGAGTTACAAGCCAATAAGCTGGGCTATGCCTATCCTGAATTGATTGGTGGTCAAATAAATCAAGCTCTAGAGCTACGTAAAGCGGGGTTAGGATTGTTGGGGAATATTGTAGGCGATGATAAGGCTGTTGCTTGTATTGAGGACACCGCTGTCGATTTAAAGGATCTGCCAAAGTATATTTCAGAATTTTCCAAAATGATGGAAGATTTTGGTCAAGAGGCCGTGTATTATGCCCATGCAGGAGCTGGTGAACTGCACCTAAGACCAATTTTAAATTTAAAAAAACAAGAGGATGTTGTGTTGTTCAGGGAAATAACAACTGAAACAGCCAAATTGGTTAAAAAATATGGAGGGTCTTTTAGTGGTGAACATGGTGATGGCATTGTAAGATCGGAATTCATACCCAAGATGATTGGGGATAAAAATTATGAACTCATAAAACGAATCAAAAACACGTTTGACCCCAATAACATTTTTAACAGAGGAAAGATTGTGGATGCGTTTCCAATGGATAAAAACCTACGATATGAAATTGACAGGAAAGAACCTAAAATTGAGACAATCCTAGATTTTTCAGATAGTCAGGGCATTTTGAGGGCTGCTGAAAAATGCAATGGCTCAGGCGATTGCAGGAAGCTACCAGAAGCGGGAGGAACTATGTGTCCTAGTTATAGGGCAACAAAAAATGAAAAGGACACGACACGGGCCAGGGCAAATGCCTTAAGGGAGTTTTTAACAAACTCAAAAGAGCCAAACAAATTCAACCATAAAGAACTATATGATGTTTTTGATTTGTGCTTAAGCTGTAAAGCTTGTGCCAGCGAGTGCCCAAGCAATGTAGATATAGCCTCTTTAAAAGCTGAATTTTTGTACCAGTACCAGAAGCAAAATGGGATATCAATTAGAACCAGGCTATTTGCCTACAGTGCAAGCTTAAATAAATTGGCTAGTTTGATGCCCAGTATAACCAATGGCTTTTTAAATACTAGAATCATTAAAAATATGTTGGGGATTGCAACTGAAAGAAGTATTCCTGAATTAGCAAAAAACACTCTTTTCAGTTGGTATAAAAAGAACCAAAAACGACTCCTTGATAACCCCATTAACGTTGGAGAACTGTTTTTGTTTGTTGATGAGTTTACAAATTATTACGATGTTACCATAGGCATAGATTGTATTGAACTTTTAAGCAGCTTAGGATATAAGGTGAACATCACACATCATAAGGAAAGTGGACGGAGTTTTATTTCAAAGGGCATTTTAGATGAAGCAAAAAAAATTGCCGATTTTAATGTGTCATTTTTTAAAAACAGTATATCAAAAGAAACTCCTCTTGTTGGCATAGAACCTTCAGCAATTTTAACTTTTAGGGATGAATATTTAAGGTTGGTCGATGATAAGGAATCTGCCATAAAAATAGCCGAAAACACACTGACAATTGAAGAATTTATAAAACAGGAATTTCACAAAAAGAACATTAAGTCTAAAAGTTTCACAACCAAAGAACAGGTGCTGAAAATCCATGGTCATTGTCAACAAAAGGCATTGAGCAATATAGAGCCAACATTTACAATGCTGACTATACCTAAAAATTATAAAGCAACTATTTTTAATTCAGGCTGTTGCGGGATGGCTGGCTCTTTTGGTTATGAAAAGGAGCATTACCAAATCAGTATGCAAGTGGGAGAGGACACCTTGTTTCCAAAAATCAGAAATACAGATGAGAACGTCATCATTGTAGCATCTGGGACCAGCTGTCGACATCAAATTAAAGATGGGACAAAAAGAAATTCAATACATCCTATAAGTGTTTTAAGAAAAGCACTTTTGTAAAATATTTAAATAAAAACAAAAACCCCCTAGAACAATGTTAAAAAGTAGTATAGACAAAGCAACAGGTTTCGAAAAAAGATTTGAGAACATTGGCACTGTAGTTTACGAAAATTCAACGGCTGCCTCCAAAGCGGTTGCAAAAGAAATAGCAGATCTTATCAGAGTAAAACAAGCTCAAAAACAACCGTGCATATTAGGTTTGGCAACAGGTTCCTCGCCAAAAGGATTATATGCAGAGTTGGTGCGTTTGCACAAAGAGGAAGGGTTGAGTTTTAAAAACGTGGTATCATTCAATTTGGACGAATATTATCCAATGGAACCAGATTCTGTAAACAGTTATGTACGTTTTATGAAAGAGCAATTGTTTGACCATGTGGATATCTTACCAGAAAACCATCATGTTCCAGATGGCACGTTATCCAAAGAAGGGATTGCTGATTATTGCGATAAGTATGAAGCCAAAATTGAAGCCTTGGGAGGTATCGATTTACAGATTTTGGGTATTGGCGGAAACGGTCACATAGGATTTAACGAATCAGGCTCATTACAGAATTCAAAAACACGGTTAGTGGCCTTGGACCATATTACAAGAGTAGCAGCCAGTGGCGATTTCTCTGGTTTGGAAAATACACCAAGAACGGCCATTACCTTGGGTGTCAAAAAAATAATGGAAGCCAAAAGGGTGATCCTCATGGCATGGGGAGAGGGGAAGTCCAATATAATCAAGGCTTCCGCAGAAGGTGAAGAAACCAGTCGTGTACCGGCCTCCTATTTACAGGAGCACAACAATGCCACCTTTGTTTTAGATAAAGCGGCAGCTTCAAAATTAACAAGAATCAATACACCTTGGCTCGTTGAAAAAATTGTTTGGACAGATAAATTGATCAGAAAAGCGGTCTTGGGGCTGGCTCTCCATTTAAAAAAGCCCATTTTAATGCTCACGGATGCTGATTATATTGAAAATGGGATGAGCGATCTATTAGCAGATTCTGGACCAGCTTATGACATTAATATCAAAATATTCAATAAGCTACAAAATACCATTACAGGTTGGCCGGGAGGTAAACCAAATGCAGACGACAGTAAACGGCCAGAACGTGCGGAACCGGCAAAAAAACGGGTGCTTATTTTTAGCCCACACCCTGATGACGATATTATTAGCATGGGAGGTACATTCAAAAGATTGGTAGAACAGGGACACGAAGTCCATGTGGGGTACCAAACATCAGGAAATATAGCCGTAGCAGATGATGAAGCGCTTCGCTTTGCAAGCTTTGTATGCGATTACAATGATAGGTTTGGAGTTGAAAGTGCAGAAGCAGAAGACATTTATAAAAGGGCGGGAGCATTTCTTAAAAACAAAAAATCGAGTGAAATAGATACTCTTGAGGTAAGGCATATAAAAGGATTGATAAGGAAAGGGGAAGCAAGGGCTACCTGTCATTTTGTAGGTGTTCCTGATGAACGGATCCATTTTATGGAGCTGCCATTTTATGAAACTGGAGCCAAAAAGAAAAACCCTATAGGCAAAGAAGATATTAAGATAACCTTGGACCTTATTGAAAAGATCAAACCACACCAAATATATGCCGCAGGCGATCTGGCTGATCCACATGGAACGCACAAAGTGTGTTTAGATACTGTTTTTGAGGGCTTAAAAAGATTAAAGTCTAAAAAATTCATGAAGGATTGCTGGTTATGGCTGTACAGAGGGGCATGGCAAGAATGGGGCATTGATGAGATTGAGATGGCAGTACCCATGGGGCCTGATCAGGTATTGGAAAAGCGCAAAGGTATTTTCAAGCACCAATCACAAAAAGACGGTGTGGTGTTCCAAGGCGCTGATAGCAGAGAGTTTTGGCAACGAGCCGAGGACAGAAATAAAGAAACAGCTGATATTTATCATCAGCTGGGCTTATCTCATTACGCTGCTATGGAGGCCTTTGTAAGGTGGGAGTATTAAATTGAAAACAATTTAAACCAGTTCTATAAATGTAAATGTTAAATAGTCGACCCTTAAAAAAGGATATTTGACATTATATTGATTCCAATGATAATTTTTTAGGGCAAAAGAGTGCCAGGTCAACTTTGGTTTTTATTGGTTTCATTCGTTGGTTAAAACTATGCACTTTCAGTGCAAGACTTTTAGTTGCTACCCACTTTTGTATCTTTGAACAATGAAAGCACAAAGACGAATGGGTCATACAGAGTCTTGGTTGACAGCACATATAGTTTGGGTTACAAAATATCGTTATCACGTTCTCAAAGGCGACATTCAAGTACGTTGTAGAGATTTGATAAAACAGATTTGTGATTCTGAAGATATTCGGATTCTTAAAGGCGTCATAAGTAAAGACCACGTTCATATTCACATAGAATATCGACCATCTCAAAACATCAGCAATATAGTAAAAACGGCTTAAGGGTAGGACTTCCAGACGAATTCAAGAAGAATTTCCAGAATTGAGCAAGCGTTATTGGGGTCGACACTTTTGGGCTATTGGCTATGGCGTATGGAGTATGGAGTACAGGGAATATTACAGATAAAATGGTTCAGGATTATCTGGAACATCATCGTAACCCATCTAATCAAGATGGTGATGATACGATTATTTTGGAATAAGAATTTCATTCTTTATAGAAACCTATGGACTTGCAGTCCATAGTGGTTTAGTTATTTATTTATTTATAAATCAAAACAATTCATTTAACATTTTAGCGAGCCTTATTCCTCCTTTTTGTAATTGGGTTCTAACCGTTTCAAAGTTATCGTAAGAATAGCGGTAGCGTAAATTTTCATTCGGTTTAACATTGGCATAAACTTCTCTAGTTAATTTATGTGTATCATTAACCCAGTCAATAATGCTGCCTTGTTGTATAAATTTTACCTGTTTTCTACTTAATTTGTCGGCATTTTTAGCAAGTTCACTATAACTCATATCATAGCCATCAATCATTTCTCTATCCCAAACAGAATGTAAATTGGAGTCTTTATAAAACCATTGGAGTTTAAAATCATTTCCACCTTTATCTTCAACCAAACCAACATGCAAGGGCTGGTGTAGATCTCCTATTAAATGAACCAATAGTTTTAAATAAAATACTTTGTCGTTATTCGAAGATTGTTCATCCTTTATGATTTTTTCACAATAGTTGATGCCTGAAACTAAATCGCCACTTTTACTTTTTTCAGAATCTTCGTAATTATCGTTTAAAGGCATATTGATATAATGCCATGTGTAAAATTCATTATACCGTTTGTCCGATTTGATATCATCTGCATAGGTCGAGACAAATGCCAAGGAATGATCATTTAATAATTGTTTGATTTTTCTTTTCGTTCTGGGCTTTAAATACTTTTCGGCAATTTTGCCAACAACACGATGACCTGTGGCACTCCAGTCATCAGATGCCTTTAAAGGGTGTGGTAATAGAAAAGAAAACACGAGTAAATATGCCAATAAAGTTTTCATAAAATAAATTTGTACTAATTTAAAAAAAATCATTGTTGTCCGATAAAAAAGAAGCCAAAAAGATGGCTTCTTTAAATGAA
>CAXBHA010000015.1:0-14741 GCA_963974955.1 uncultured Yeosuana sp.
CTTTGGTTCTCACCAGCGTATAGAAGTAAAACAGATATGCGCGACAGACATTATCATGAATTTGAAGATTGGCAATTTGATTGGCTTCTTGAAAAAGCAGGTTGGGAAATTAAAGCACGCCAAAAGTGGACCAATCCTACAAAAAAAATAGGAATAAGACCTTTATTGCGATGGGTTACACCAAGGTACTATATGGTGTATGCCGAGCGGGTTAAAAAAACCCAACAAATAAATTCCAAAACCCAATAACTAAGTTTAACTTTGAGTTTTAAACTTGATCTCTTGGACTTTTATATTGTCATTCCTGCACATAACGAAGAAGATTCCATTGGGCTTACATTGGATTCACTGGTTCACCAAACATTATTACCAAAGCAATTGGTTGTGGTTAATGATAATTCTACCGATAAAACTAGCGATATTGTTGAAAGTTATATTTCTAAATACCCTTGGATGCACTTAGTTAATTCAAAGTCAACAAACGAGCATTTACCCGGATCCAAAATTATCAATGCTTTTTATAAAGGCTTTGAAACGTTGGATACTGAGTATGACGTGGTTTGTAAATTTGATGCCGATTTAATTTTTCCTGCTAATTATTTAGAAATAATTGCTGGTCATTTTAATTCAAATGATAGGCTTGGTATGGCTTCAGGTTTTTGCTATATAAAAAAAAATGAATGGTTTCTTGAAAATTTAACACGAAAGGACCATATTAGAGGTGCATTAAAAGCCTACAGAAAAGAATGTTTTATCCAAATAGGAAAACTAAAATCATCTATGGGTTGGGACACCGTTGATGAGCTACTAGCCAAATATTATGGCTGGGAAATTTTAACTGATGAATCATTACATGTAAAACACCTTAAACCCACAGGAATAAGCTATAACAAAGCCTCAAAGTATCTGCAAGGTGAAGCCATGTATAAAATGCGTTACGGATTTATAATTACTTTTATTTCAGCCTTAAAATTGGCCTACAAAAAGCATAGCTTATCGTTGTTTAAAGACTATATAGCAGGTTATTTTAAGGCAAAAAAAAATAAAATTGCCTTTTTAGTAACTGATGAAGAAGGTAAATTTATACGGATTTTACGTTGGAAAGGTATGTTGAATAAATTGAAATAAAATCACCTAACAAAATTTAATTTTTAATATTTTGTCATGTCGAAATGAAGTACGGTTGAGACATCACATATCATTGGGCACTTTATAAATTATGAGATGCTTCGACTGCGTTCAGCATGACAAGAAAACTTAAATGAACTACTCCTAGACTAAGTTACTAGGAATTAATCAGTTAAAACTCCATGCTTTATAACTGCTTAATGCTTCCAATTTATTTTCAATAGAATCATCCAATTCAGGAAAAAAATCAATACCTGTTAACTTTTCGATAGAATCAACAGGTACCACAAATTTGTATAATGGTTTATTCGAAATTTCATGCGGTATTAAAAAAGCAATCATTTTTATCTTTCCATGATTATTATCTAAAATAATTTTGTAAAACTGGTTTGGCACAGCTACATGCTCGTAGCCTATTGTCATTAAACCATTTTTTAAAATACCTCCTGTTACTACAAAAACACCATCATACTTGCTTGCCCAATATCGCACTTTTTGCTCTAATGTGTTCCAAATACCTGCATTAAAACCGTGTGCTTGTGGGGAAATATTACTGGTTAAAAATGTTTCATCGTAAGCCGCTTTACTGTAGTTTCTGTCACCAGCCGGACATAAATGTCCGCGATCATATCCAAAATTTTTATAGTTACGCCAATTAGCCGCGCCTGTTTTAACAGCTTTATCAATTTCAAAATACGGTCTTTCAAAATTATTATTTGAGAGTTGCGCTTTTTTTAGTTCATAAGCAACCCATTCGGCCTGTTCATAGGGTTCATTATAAGATAATGAATAGCCTTCATGATGCACTACTTGACCTGTCGTGCTGGTTGGTAAAAAATATTCGTTGGTAGTTTCTTTAGAAATGGTTCCTTGTTCTACCATTTTAGATTGTTCTTCTTCATTTAAAAAGAATTCGTACCCAGAAACACCCAATACAAGTAGAATGGCTATAATAGAATATATCTTTCTTTTACTCAAACTATTTATAAATAAATTCTAAAGGATTACCAATGGATGCGTTAGGAAAACTAATTCCAAGAAAGGCTGATATGGTTGGTGCGATATCAATGATATCTGTTTTTTGAAATGTTTGACCATGCTTTATTCCTTTACCAAAAAACAACAATGGGACATGTGTATCATAATTAAACCCTGAATAATGGTCGGTTCCTGTTCTGTTATGCAGCGTATCCTTAAATGTACCGGGCACATACACAAATAAAACATCCCCAGATCGCTTTTGATTATGACCATTTTGCAGTAAGTTCTCTAAAAATCCAATTGGTCCTTCAACCTGATTAATATTTGAAGTTGTATAAACTTTATCAATTAAGTTATACGTTAAAAGCTTTAAAGCAACCAACTCTTTAATGTCTTTTAAATTTAAATGATTCTCTTCTATCTTTTTATGATCTAGGTAAATTTGATTATCAATGCGGCTCAAGATTAGGTTATTAACATTAACTTTTTCAAAAAGGAATTCATTTAAATCATCAAACATTTTTGATTCATCGAACAAGCCAGCCGGAATTCTTTCAGATATTAAATAGTTAGGGACATCGGCTGCCCCATGATCTGATGTTAAAAAAACGGTGTATTCCCCTTTACCTACTTTGGCATCCAATGCATTTAACAGTCTTTCAATATCTAAATCCAAACGCAAGTAGGTGTCTTCTACTTCCTTTGAATTAACCCCAAAATCATGACCTACTTTATCGGTGCTGGAATAACTCACCGTAAGCACATCGGTAATATCATCTTTTCCTAAATTTTCGGCATCAATGGATTTAATTGTAAAATCGGTTGTCAAACTATTTCCAAAAGGCGAATCGGCTATTATTCTATAATTTCCATTTTGCGTCTTCAAACTATTTAAATCATACGGAAAAGTAGCCGTTTTTTTACCATTAAAAATTCTTTCAAACGTATTCAAATCGCTTCCACTTTCAGTATAACTGTTAGTATCATATAACGTATTCCACTCTTTAAAATAAGAAGCTGCTACTTTCGAGTCATTAAAATCTTTCACCCATTGTGGTAACTCTTTCATATAGTAGGTGCTTGTAATAAAATTTCCAGAGCCGTTATTCTCATAATCGAACCAATAAGCCGCATTGGCACTATGTCCGGCCGGTAAAATAGCTCCCCTATGTTTAATGGAAATCCCAATGGTTTTACCACGCATTTGTGTAAACAACCTGTTTTCGTCTGCAAAAGTGGTTGTTAATAATCTATGAGGAGACATTTGGCCATCGCTACTAGAGGTTCCAACAGGTTGAACCGAATCATCATCAACACAATTTACATGACGTTTTAAATCCCTATCAAACCAATCATTGCCAATAATACCATGATATTTTGGTGTTGTACCCGTAGAAATAGAAGCATGTCCCGGTCCTGTTTTGGTGGAAATATAATTAAAATGATTATTCTTGCAATTAAAACCCTCATTCATCAAACGCTTAAAACCGCCGTTACCATATTTGTTATAAAACCGTGTTAGATAATCGTAACGCATTTGGTCCACTACAATACCAACAACCAATTTAGGTCGTTCAATTAGACTAGTTATTTTGCTATTTTGTTTTGTTAGTACACTATTCTGTGCATTACCTGTATTATTAAAAACAACGAATACGATGAGGAAAAATAAATGCTTCATTTTGGTGCTACTAATTGAATTATCAAAAATACTGATTTAAAAATATCTTAATTTAAATTTTAGGTTAAATACCTATAACTTTTTTTTACTTTAGCGCTAACAAATTTAATATGACATACCTTAAATATATAGGTGCTTATTTTTTAATGATTGCTGAAATGTTTCGTAAACCGACTAAATGGTCTGTTATGAAACAGCTCATTTTAAAGGATATTGACGATTTAATTATAGGCTCATTAGGTATTGTTGCCTTTATTTCCTTTTTTGTAGGTGGCGTTGTAACCATTCAAACGGCATTGAATATTAACAATCCGTTAATCCCAAAATACTTGGTTGGTTTTGCGACACGTCAATCTGTTATACTCGAGTTTGCCCCTACATTTATTTCTATAATTATGGCTGGTAAAGTAGGTTCGTTTATTACATCAAGTATAGGGACTATGCGTGTTACGGAGCAAATAGACGCCTTAGAAGTTATGGGTATTAACGCTCTGAACTATTTGGTATTTCCAAAATTTATTGCATTGATGCTGTATCCATTTGTTATTTCCATAGCTATGTTTTTAGGTATTCTTGGTGGCATGGCAGCTTGTGTTTATGGTGGGTTTAGTTCATTGGACGATTATATTATAGGTATCCAAACAGACTTTATTCCGTTTCACATTACTTATGCGTTTATTAAAACCTTCGTGTTTGCTTTTATATTAGCAACCATTCCATCCTATCATGGGTTTTATATGAAAGGTGGTGCTCTTGAAGTTGGCAAAGCGAGCACAACGTCGTTTGTGTGGACCAGTGTGGTTATAATCCTATTAAATTATATTTTAACCCAAATGTTGTTGAGCTAATGATAGACGTTAAAAACTTACATAAATCGTTTTCTGGCGTTGAAGTGTTAAAAGGTATAAGCACTTCTTTTGAAAAAGGTAAAACCAATTTGATTATTGGGCAAAGTGGTTCTGGTAAAACAGTCTTTATTAAATGTCTGTTAGGCCTTTTTCCTTATGAAGAAGGTTGTATCTCTTATGATGGTAAAATATTTTCGGATTTAACCGAAGACGAAAAACGAAATCTAAGAGCTAAAATAGGAATGGTTTTCCAAGGAAGTGCCTTGTTCGATTCTATGACCATTGCTGAAAACGTGATGTTTCCATTAAAAATGTTCACTAAAAAAAGTAAAAGTGAAATGGAAGATCGTGTGGATTTTGTTTTAAAACGGGTTAACTTAATCGATGCCCATAATAAAATGCCGAGTGAAGCTTCGGGTGGTATGCAAAAACGGGTGGCCATTGCCAGAGCCATTGTAAATAACCCGATGTACTTGTTTTGTGATGAGCCCAACTCAGGGTTAGACCCAAAAACAGCCATTATTATTGATAATTTGATCCAGGAAATTACAGATGAATATAATATAACGACTGTGATCAACTCACATGATATGAACTCAGTAATGGAAATAGGTGAAAAAATTGTATTTCTAAAAGATGGATTAAAAGCCTGGGAAGGATCCAAAGACACCATATTTAAAACCGATAATGAAGTGGTTACCGATTTTGTTTATTCTTCTGAATTGATGAAAAAAGTGCGCCAGATGTATATCGAAGAGAAGCAATAATAATTAGCCAGCCTGTTTATTTTGTAATTCCCTTTCGATTAAGAGTCTTTGTCTAAATTTTCTGAAAAATTTAATCATATCCTAGTTCAAACGTTTTACTACCAAAGTATCTAATTTCAGTCTTAATTTTAACCACTTTTCGAGTTTTTCATTATCCCTTGCCCTAGATTTCTCATCCGTTACTGAATTATTCCATTTTACGGTAAACACATTAATGGTATCCGTTTTAGTGAAATTGGTGTTTATCTCGTTAGCAAAAGAAAACCGATCCAAATTCTCATAATTAATTTTTACTTCTTTTGACAATTCTTCAAATGGGATATAACTCTTTTCTAATTTTGAAAGCTGCTTTACTTTGCCTTCAAGAAAGGTTGTTTTTTGGGTTTGGGACAATAAATCCAATGAATCTCTAGAGCGTAATTCTTCCATATACCTAAACTTATCTGTTCCAAAATTCTGATTAAAATTTAAGCTGGATTTTGCCAAAGCACTATATTCACGCATTCTCCCTTTTAGTAAACTTATGGTTGTCTCAGGAATTTCATCCAAAACAAATGTATTAATGTCGATGGAAGACTTGTTTCTATCGACATAACTGAAACTAGCATTGCTTTTAATATATTCAAAATGGGGCAGATCTTTAAATTCATTATTTACAAAAGCTTTGGCATCTCTATTAAAATTACTCTCTTGTAACACATTTATAAAAGTCCAAATAGCAGGCACCATCACAACAATTGCAAGTAAAGAAGCCAATTGTCCAATACGTTTGCGTTTTATCGAATTTACATATTTCAACATTGGAAAGCGCAACACTTTTAAAACAATAAAGGTTGCCAAAGCGATAAAAATGGTATTAATGGTAAATAAATACATAGCGCCACCAAAATATTGCCAATTACCAATGGCCAGTCCATATCCTGCGGTACAAAGCGGTGGCATTAATGCCGTAGCAATGGCTACGCCATAAATTGCCGATTCAATAGTACCTCGCTTAGTTCGAGCTATAATTAATGCCATACCACCAAAAAATGCAATTAACACATCGCGAATATCTGGTTTTACTCTACCTAAAAGCTCTGACGTGTCTTCGCTTAACGGAAAGGACCAAAAAAACAAAAACGCTGTTAATAAACTAAGGACAACCATGATCCCTAAATTGACCAAGGATCGTTTTAAAGTATCAATATCATTTATGGCTATGGAAAAACCTACCCCAAGAATTGGTCCCATAAGTGGTGAAATTAACATGGCGCCTATTACAACTGCGGTAGAATTTGCATTTAGTCCAACAGATGCTACAAATACAGAGCAAACTAAAACCCAAGCCGTTGCTCCTTTAAAAGGAATATCTTTTTTAATTGCCTGAACCGTTTCTTCCCTATCCGTTTCCCCCCTAAAACCAAGAACTTCATTTAAAAAAAATTTAAAACTCGCAAAAAGACCTTGTGTTTCCTTTTTTATTTCTTCTTTGGTTTGTTCAACTTCGGATTCCCTTTTCTTTTCTTCTTCAGAAAAATTAAGTTTATTTTCATCCATAACTTCAAAACCAATTAATTAAATTAAATAGTGGACGTACATTATTGTTTACATAATATTAATGGCTAAAACACTAATATATAAAATAATTACTAAGAATTATATCCCGAAAGGGCAAATAAAAAATTTCTTGAAACCGACTATCCTCGGCTGAGCCATAGAGGAATTCCTAAGATTAACCATATTGTTCACCAAACTTAACCTTAACTTTTTGGAGAACTTTTTTAATATCTTGTTCTTTTGACTTAGGGTAAATAAGAAGAACGTCCTCTTTATCCACAATTATGTAATCTTGTAAACCGTCGACCACTACAATTTTATCTTTTTTGGTGCGTATCATATTACCTGTGGCATCCTCTGTTAATGTTCTTGAATTAACTACCGCATTTCCACTTGCATCTTTATCCAATTTATCATATAAACTTCCCCAAGTGCCCAAATCATTCCAGTCAAATTCAGCAGCAATAACATAGACGTTTTTCGATCGTTCCATAATGGCATAATCCACTGAAATATTTTCAGATTTGACATAGTTTTCTTGAATAAAATCATATTCCTCATCCGTATTATATACGGATATTCCGTTTTTAAACAGTTCATAAAGTGTGGGTTGATTATTTTGAAATGCAGCCACAACACTTTGTACGCTCCACATAAAAATACCAGCATTCCAAAGGAAATTTCCTTGTTCTATAAATTCCTTGGCTGTTTTATAATCTGGTTTTTCCCTAAACTGATTCACCGCTTTTATATCATTGGATGACGCTTTATCAAACTCTATATAACCATACCCAGTATTTGGAAACGTAGGTTGAATACCAAGAGTCATCAAAGCATCTTTTTTTGAACAAAAGTCAAATGCCTGTTGCACATTGTTTGAAAACATAACTTCATCTTCAATCCAATGGTCGCTTGGTGCAACAATCATAACGGCATCGGGATTTTCTTTTTGAATTTTCAAGGAAGCATATAAAATACAGGGCGCCGTATTTCGCATAGCAGGTTCTAAAACCACTTGCCGTTGCGTTACTTGCGGAAGCTGTTCAAGGACCAAATCATTGTAACGTTCATTTGTTAAAATGAAAATATTTTCTTGAGGAATTAGTTTAGAAAGCCTGTGAAATGTTTTCTGAATCAACGTATCACCAGTTCCCAACATATCATGGAATTGTTTTGGAAATGCTTCTGTGCTAACGGGCCAAAATCGCGAGCCCACGCCTCCTGCCATTAATATGGCATAATAGTTTTTATTCATAATTAAATTAATTCTACTTCAACATTAGGGTTAAAAAGGTACAATTTTCCGGTTTTTACTTCGATGCACTCGTAACGTTTTACACGTTTATGTGATATTTGAAATACTTTACCATTATGTATTTTAAAAGTACTGCCTAAAGGTAATTCAAAAACATAGGTTTTATCGGTCGTGTCGTCAAATTGTTTTAGCGCATAAGCTAATGGCACATCAGTATCGCTTGACGCTTTAGGGTTTTTAAAATGATTTGCCAATAATGGCAATAATTCATTTGGGAAAATATGTGGACTTAAAAAAGGCAACATAAGATGCTGAAACGTACGCTTCCACTCCAACCCATGAGGTTTAATAAAACGACCGTATGCCTTGTAGGCTTCAAAATGTGCAATTTCATGAATAAGGGTAATTAAAAAACGATGCTCATTTAAGTTTGAATTAACTGTAATTTGATGTTTACCGTTAGCGAGTCGTATATAGTCACCATGCCGTGTTTTGCGTTCCTTTTTAATTTTCACCGTTAGATGATCGTGCTTTAAAAGATTTAAAACCATAGTTACGGCATTTTGCGGTATATATTCGTGAAGCGTATTTTTCATACCACAAAAATAAGAGATTTATTGTAAGTAAAAAGTGTTGATTTTGTCTTGTAAAATCATTAACTTAGGATGATAAAGTAAAATTTGAATCCCGAATCTTCAAATGCCTTTAATTTGTATTGAATGTCCGTAATTTGTCATAAGTCTGAAAATATAATGATTTTGTCATTCCGACAAAGGAGGAACCGCATTGATTTTAATGGATTCTTCATTTCGTTTCACTCCATTCTGAATGACAAAAATGGTATTATGAATGAATACGGACATTCAAATTTGCATTAAAAATGGAAATATTGAAAACAATAGGAGATTGGTTTTTAGAACACCCTACGTATTTAAATATTGCCAAATATTTAATTTGGTTAGTTGTTATTATAATATTTCTTCAATTTATTAAAAGACAATTACGAAAAAAAGTTGCACATACACCAGCAAGATATAAGTCTCAAAAAATAATTGAAATTGTTGGATATGTTTTGATAATTTTAATGACCATATCCTATTTCACAGGAAATATAAAGGATTTTACGCTTGCCATTGGGCTTTTAACTGCTGGTATCACTATTACATTACAAGAACTTATATTAAGTCTTGCCGGATCGGTTTTTATCTTTTTTGTAAAAGTTTATAAACCAGGAGACCGAATAGAAATAAATGGTATAAAAGGCGATGTAATAGATATAGATAGTTTATATACAACCATGATGGAAATTGGACAATGGGTAACAAGTGACAATTATAGTGGCCGTATTGTTAAGTTAAGTAATGCCTTTGTTTTTAAAGGGCCCGTCTATAATTATTCACAAGATTTTCCTTTTATATGGGATGAGTTCAACTTACCAATTAGGTATGGTTCTGATATTGAATTAACTAAAACGATTATTGTAAATATTGCGACACAAACGTTGTCGGAATTTGTTTCGGACTCTGTTTCAAAGTGGAAAGAAGTTGTAGATAAATACTATATTGAAAATGCTCAGGTCGAGCCATCTTTAGCCATTAGAATGACAGATAATTGGATTGAATTTAACTTGAGATATATAGTGGATTATAAAAAAAGACGAATAACCAAACACACCTTAAATGAATTAATTGGGAAAGCCATTGAACAAACTAATGGAAAGGTTGTTTTGGCTTCTGCTACTTTTGAAATTGTAAATATTCCCACTTTAAAAATCCAAAAGGATAAAAAAACTACAAGCTAGAACAAAGAAAACAATAAAATTACCAACGATTAATTTTGTAAGAAATTTTTAACTAACTTCGTTTATCCCGATAGCTATTCGGGACTGATATATAATATTAAAACGATTTTATATCTCGATTATAACATTTTTAGAAGTTTGCTCATGTCATCAAAGGTTTTAGTGCACAATCCATCCAACTCTTTATTAGTATCATGAGCAGTAAATCCAAATACATCAAAACCACCATTAATAGCTCCTTGACTACCTAACAAGCTATCTTCAATGACAATGCAGTCTTTAGGCTGAAAACCCATGGTTTCTGCAGCCATTAAAAACACATCGGGCTCTGGTTTAAATTTCTGAATGTCGTAGCAACTAAACATCTTGCCTTCAAAATAAGGTAATAAACCCACCAAATTTAAATTAAACCTCATCTTCGATTCCATACCACTAGACGCTACACAAAAAGGCAATTGTAGCTGTTCAATAACTTTGGTTACACCTTCAATAGGTTTTAATCCTTTTTCAAATTCCTCTAAACTTCGTTGTCTGTATTCCGTTTCAAAAGTATCTGGAATGGATTGGGTTACTAATTTTTTAATGATAGACACACATTCTTTAAAATGGCTCCCTTTAAAATGTTTCATGGCAAAATCTAAATCTATGTTAGCACCAAGATGATTCGCCATATCTACTAAAATTTGGTTACCAATGGGTTCGCTATCAACCAACACGCCATCACAATCAAAAATCACACATTTATAATGGCTCATAAATTAGGGCGTAGAGTTTGAAACTTGGAGTAGTTTTCCGTTATAATATTTATGCCCATTTAAGGAAAAATCGAAAATATACTGAGCCATCTCTAGAGCTGAAGTAGTGGCTTTATAACCTGGAAACGCTTTTTCCAACATTTCGGTTTGTACCGCACCTAAAGCCAATACATTAAATGAAGGACCTGTTTCTTTATATTCTTCGGCCCATAATTCTGTTAAAGTAATAACAGCTGCTTTACTTGAACTATAGGCAGCCAATCCCGGAAATTTCACACTCCCTTGAACACCACCCATGGAACTTATGGTGACTACATGGCTTTCCTTTTTCATATAAGGTAAAACTACACGGGTCAACTCAGAAACACCAAACACATTGGCTTTATAAATGGTTTCAAAATCTTCCATAGTCGTTTCTGCAAATGGTTTGTTTAGTAATACCCCTGCATTATTAATCAATACATCAACATGCTGCCATGTGGCTTTAATAAAGTCTTCAACCTTTTTATAATCACCAGTATTACTCAAATCAAATGGAAACGCTGTTACATTTTTAAGTTTAAGATTATTTACGGGCTTATCGTTACGAGAAAGTGCTAACACCTTGTGACCTGAATGTGCAAATAATTGAACCAATTCAAAACCAATACCTCGGCTAGTTCCTGTTATAATAATATTTTTAATCATACAGTTTAATTTCTTTGGTAGGACTATTGCTGATTTGCAAAATAGCCGGAATGGTTTTATTCATTAAATTGGCCATATGCTCATAGTCCATAATACTAGCTTCATCACCTGCTTGATGATAAAAATCAAAATTACTTAAATCGCATGAAGAAATGGTTTGACTGGGCACATTAAAGACTTCGTAAAACGAATAATTATCTGATTGCTTGAACAAATTATATTTTACAGCAATATCGGATTTTCCAAAAACATTGGCGTTTGAATAGCTATTCATGATTTGGGCCATATTACTTACATCATAACCCGTTAAAAGGGCATCATAGTCTCTATCTTTAAAAGGAACTCCAATCATTTCAAAATTCACCGTTACATATAGGTTGATGTTTTTTCCCTTTAATCTCTTTGCTAAATGATTCGATCCTAACAAGCCCAACTCTTCACTAGAATATAGGGTAACCAAAATACTTCTTTTATTGTTTTTAATCCCCGAAAAATATTTAGCCAATGCCAAAACCGCTGCGGTTCCAGTAGCATCGTCATTGGCTCCATTAGCTATAGAGTCCTGACCCACTTTTTTACCAAAACCTATATGATCATAATGCGCGCCTAGAATAACAATCTCGTTTTTTAGCTTTGCATCATGACCTTCAATCAATCCTACTATATTATAGCCAACTTTACTTTTTACATTAAAACTATCTCGATACGTTTTAAAATACGGCTTTATATGATTTGTTTTAAAATAAGCTTCTATAAATTGGGCCGCTTTTTCTATGCCCTTGCTTCCAGTTGATCGTCCTTGTAATTCATCTGATGCTAAATATGTCACTGTATTTTCCAACTCTGAACTTGTTATAAGATAAGGCTTAACCTCATTCATTTTTGTGTTTTTACAGCCTGCAAAAACCAAGAAAAACATGACTAGTGCCATTTTATTCATATTCCTTTTTTTTAAAAGCATAAATATAAAAAAAACGTAGCTTAACATGATTTAATTTAAAATATTCTTATTCTCATTGCTATATTGAAAACTTTTTTAAATTCTATTTCATTAAAAATCATTAACTTGTGTAAAAATCTTTCTTATGCCACTATACATGGATCGTCATGACATACCGGAAGAAATTTCTGCGGAACATGTTGCTAAAATGCATCAAGAAGATTTAAAAGTGCAACATCTTTACGGTTGTAAAGGTATGACCTATTGGTGCGATGAACAGAGACACACTGCTTTTTGTTTAATAGAAGCTCCCAATAAAAAGGCGCTTCAAGATATGCATAATCATGCCCATGGTGAATTTCCTTATAGTATTATAGAGGTGAATAAAACCATTGTCGAATCTTTTTTAGGGCGCATTGAAGACCCTGTGAAATCAAAGGATACTGAATTAAATATTATAAATGACCCAGCTTTTAGAGTCTTAATGGTTATTGAAACCAGTAATTATTTGGATAGACTCGAAGCCAATCAATTTAACATATTTACTCAAAAATTTCACAATAGTGTCGCAAAAAAATTAACTAGATTTAATGGACGCATTGTAAAAAAAGATAATAATAATTATTTGGTTTCTTTTAAAACTGTCACTGATGCTGTATTATGCGCACAAAAAATTCAATTTCAATTTAAATATGTTACCCCTAAATTCGACCCGTCTAGTCGGAAATTAAATATTGCCTTAAGTTCTGGTATTCCTGTTACTGATAGGGACGAAATTTTTAAAGAGACAATCGATTTAGCCACTCGAATGTGCAATATTGCTAAAGAATCTTTTGTGATTACCTCCGAGGTGAATGCGTTATATGAGAGTGAAAATAGAAATGCGGTCATAGACAAAGAGATGGTAAGAATTCTGTTGCCATCAGATGAGAAATTTATAACGCATTTAATGGATTATATTGAAGGTGTTTGGAACAACCCCGAATTGGATGTTTTAAGTTTTAGTAAAACATTGGGATATAGTAAATCCCAATTTTACAGAAAACTGACATCACTTACAGGCAAATCTCCAAATACTTTTTTAAGGGATTATCGATTAAATAGAAGCTTGAAATTATTGCATGAGCAACGTGGTAATATTTCTGAAATAGCTTTTCAAACCGGTTTCAATAGTCTCGCTTATTTTTCTGAATGTTTTAAAAGTAAGTTTAAGATTCCTCCTTCCAAATACATTCAACAACATACCTTTTGACTTTTTATCTTTTAATTCTATGATTGGTTCAAAATTGTAAGCATTTGAATTATTTGTGGTTATGTTTATGATTTTAGATAAGTAATTTTAGTGTTATCAAATATAATTTATTGTTTAACCAAAAACCGCTCATCATGAAAATTCTAAAATCAGTGTTAATTTTGGCACTAGCCATAACAAATTTTAACGTCATGGGACAAGACAAATCAGCAACCCACCTCTTAAAAGAAGAATTAAAAACACCCAATGAACATATGTATGTTATTGAACGTGTAATACCCGGAGCGGGAAATTTAACTGCTGAAGAATTACAGGCCATTTCCCAAACATCCTGTGGCGTATTGGACGACATGGGATCGGATAATATCAAATGGCTACATAGCTATGTTACCGGAGATAAAATTTATTGCGTATATATGGCCAAAAATGAAGATTTGGTACGCGAACATGCACAAAAAGGTGGTTTCCCAGCAAATTCTGTTGCAGAAGTAAAAACCATTATTGATCCTTCTACTGCAAAGAAAAATTAACGGTAATCTTGTAACATTTTTTGAGAAAACAAAAGTTTCAAAATATGAAGCAGGATTTTTATTATGGGATTCCTGCCTTCGCAGGAACTTATTACACTAACATCGTCACAGGATTTTCAATATATCCTTTTAACGTTTGAAGGAATAATGATCCCGTTGCACCATCAACCGTTCTATGGTCACATGCTAAAGATAATTTCATTGTATTCCCAACTACTATTTGACCGTTTTTAACTACCGGTTTTTCAACAATATTACCAACAGAAAGAATTGCTGAATTTGGCTGATTTATAATGGATGTAAAACTTTCAATACCAAACATTCCAAGGTTCGATACTGTAAAAGTACTTCCTTCCATTTCTGCAGGTGTTAATTTTTTCGTTCTAGCTCTTCCAGCAAAATCCTTTACAGCAGCACCTATTTGAGGTAATGATTGCTCATTCGCAAATTTAACCACAGGAACAACTAAACCGTCCTCTACTGCAACTGCCACACCAATGTGTACATGATTATTTAAACGCATTTTATCTGCAAACCATTGCGAGTTAACTTGTGGATGCTGTTTTAATGCTAATGC
>CAXBHA010000016.1:0-14437 GCA_963974955.1 uncultured Yeosuana sp.
ATCTTCTTTTACCACGCGGGTAAATCTAGTTTCATTGTACATAAAATCACTAAGAGGGATTGTTGGCTTTTTAGAATCTAATTTAAATTTTTTCCCTTTGGGTTGTTGTGGATCAAATCTAAATAGTGGCCAATAACCAGAATCAACTGCTTTTTCTTGTTGTTCAGTACCATGTTTTAGATCATAACCATGTTCAATACAAGGAGAATAAGCTATAATTACCGATGTACCGGGATATGCAGCGGCTTCTTCCAAAGCTTTAAGTGTTTGTAAATCTTTAGCACCTATAGCTACTTGCGCTACATATACATTTTGATAAGAAATGGCCTGTAAACCCAGACTTTTTTTACTTGTGCGTTTACCCGATACAGAAAACTTGGCACTTGCCCCTAATGGCGTTGCTTTAGATGTTTGCCCACCTGTATTTGAATAGACTTCAGTATCCATTATCATAATATTTATATCTTCACCGGAAGCCAATACGTGGTCAAGACCTCCATATCCTATGTCGTAAGCCCAACCATCACCACCAAGTATCCAGACGGCTTTTTTACGTAAATAATCTGTTAAATGACTAAGTTTAATAGCATCATCGTTATTATCAAGAACTTTTAAGGTTTTCTTGAGTTCATTGATATCTGCTATTTTTTTGGATTTTTCGGTTTCGGTTGTCTCTGGATTACTTAAAATGGAATCTACGATTTCACTGCCTACTAAAAATTCCAATGATTTTAATAAATTGACCGCTATTTCTTGTTTTTTTGTCAATGCCAATCGCATACCTAGACCAAATTCGGCATTATCTTCAAATAATGAATTTGCCCAAGCTGGTCCTCTACCAAATTCATTGGTTTTATAAGGTGTTGTTGGCAGGTTTCCTCCATAAATTGAAGAACATCCTGTGGCATTTGCGATTAAAATACTATCGCCATATAATTGGGTCAGTAATTTTATATAAGGAGTTTCTCCACAACCGGAACAGGCACCTGAAAATTCAAATAATGGTTCTAAAAACTGAGAGCCTTTTACATTGGTGATTTGCAACTCGTTTCTGTCGTAATAAGGTAAGTTTACAAAATAGTCCCAATTATTGACTTCTTCAGTTTTATAGTCGAGTTTTTTCCTCAGGTTAATAGATTTAAAATCATCTATTTCTTTGCTTACAGCCGGACAAACAGCAACACAAAGGTCGCATCCTGTACAATCTTCTGGAGACACTTGTAAAACATAAGACTCTGTTGTAGCATCAAAAGGGCGTCCTTTTGCAGGAACATATTTTAATGAGGAAGGTGCATTAACCAGCATATCATTATTAACAACTTTTGATCTGATAGCTGCATGAGGACAAATAGCAACACATTTGTTGCATTGGGTACATAGATCTGCATCATCCCAAATAGGAATAAAATCGGCAATCCCACGTTTTTCATATTGAGTGGTCCCTGTTGGGAATGTACCATCAATTGTGAAGGCGCTTACAGGAAGTTCATCACCAGCTCCGGCCAGTATTTTTTCCAATACTTCTTTAACAAATCCATCTGGCGCATTGGTCATAGCAGACAACAACGGTTTTTCACTGCTGGAAACTTTTGGATACGCTACTTTTTGTAAATTCTCAAGAGATGTATCAACGGCATTAAAATTCATTTTTACAATCTTTTCCCCTTTGTGTGAATATGATTTCACAATGGCATCCTTGATTTTTTGAATGGCTTCATCTTTAGGTAAGATTCCGGAAATGGCAAAAAAACAGGTTTGCAAAACAGTGTTGGCGCGTTTCCCAAGATTTGCCTCCAAAGCAACTTTGCTGGCATCAATCACATAAAACTCAGCCTCTTTTTCAATAATCTCCTTTTGGAGTTTTTTTGGAAGTTGATCCCATATTTCTTCTTTGGGGTAAGGAGAGTTTAGTAAAAATGTCCCGCCTAATTTTAGGTCGGTTAACATATTATGTTTTTCTATGAAATTAAATTGATGACAGGCAATAAAATCTGCTTTATCAATTAGATAAGTTGAGTGGATTGGTTCTGGTCCAAAACGTAAATGGGAAATAGTTTGAGCTCCTGCTTTTTTAGAGTCGTAAACAAAATAGCCTTGTACATAATTATCGGTGGTATCTCCAATAATTTTAATAGAGTTTTTGTTTGCTCCAACAGTACCATCGGAACCTAAACCATAGAACATACAGTTTATTGTAGATCGTTTCACAGTAAAATGGTCATCTATTTCTAAATTGGTATGTGTAACATCGTCATTAATACCAACGGTGAAATGATTTTTAGGTTTGGCTTTTAATAACTCATCATAAACACCTTTTACCATTCTTGGATTAAACTCTTTTGATGATAATCCGTAACGTCCGCCAACCACTGTTGGCATAGCTCTGCCACTTTCGTTTATTGCCGAAATAACATCCAAATATAAAGGTTCACCAATGCTTCCTGGTTCTTTAGTTCTATCCAAAACGGCTATTTTATTAACCGTATTAGGAATAACTTTCATAAAACCCTCAATAGAGAATGGTCTAAACAATCTAACTAAAAGAGCCCCCACTTTTTCGCCTCTTTCCACCATTTCATTAACGGTTTCTTTTACGGCACCTTCGCCAGAACCCATAATGATGATAACCCGTTCTGCTTCGGGATGTCCTATATAGTCAAATAAATTATAGCGTCGGCCAGTATGATTATAAAATTCATCCATCGTTTTTTGAACAATCTCTGGAACTCTTTGATAATACAAGTTAGCCGCTTCGCGAGCTTGGAAAAATACATCGGGGTTTTGAGACGTTCCTCTAACCACAGGATGGTCGGGATCTAAAGAACGGTTTTTGTGATCCATAATTTTGTCCTCGGGCATCATGGCTTTAATAATATTATCGGGAATACCATCTATTTTAGATATTTCATGAGAGGTTCTGAACCCATCAAAAATGTTTAAGAATGGCACTCTTGATTTTAAGGTTGCCACTTGAGAAATAAGCGCAAAATCTTGAGCCTCTTGTACAGAACTTCCAAATAACATGGCAAAACCAGTTTGTCTTGCTGCTATCACATCTGAATGATCTCCAAAAATTGATAACGCATGCGTAGCAATGGTTCTTGCTGCCACATGGATTACACTTGGTAATAATTCTCCTGCTATTTTATACATATTAGGAATCATAAGGAGTAATCCTTGCGATGCTGTAAACGTTGTTGTTAAGGCCCCTGCTTGTAGGGAACCATGAACTGCACCGGCAGCACCACCTTCGCTCTGCATTTCAACAATTCTTGGAATGTTGTTCCAAATATTCGTTTGTCCTTTTGAACTATAAACATCTACATGTTCACCCATTGGAGATGCTGGGGTTATTGGGTAAATAGCACAGACTTCGTTGGTTTTATGTGCTACTCGTGCAACCGCTTCGTTGGCATCACAAATAAGCTTTTCAAATCCTTTTTCCATGATTTTATATTTTGTTAATTTTCAGAAATTTAATTTGATGTGAAATTATAAACATTGTATAACTAATTCTATGACTAATGTCAGTTCTGAAAAAAATGCAAGAATTTTATTTTTATGATATTTATCATATTTAGAGAAGAAATTTATTTAAGAGGCGCAAAAAAAAAGGTTATCTGAAAAGTTGAAATAATCCGTCATTACGAACATAGTGAAGTAATCTTTTTGTTGATTACCAAAATGTTACAGATTGCTTTGCGCTTAGCAATGACCTCAAAAATATACTTTTAGACAACCTTCTTTTTTAACATACTAAAAATGATAAATAGCATGCAAACTTTTAATAATTGCAACAAATTATTCGCCGTGCAACCAAGCCTTTTTCTCAAGAAGCACTTCTTCGGTTTCAACATGATCTGTGTCGGGGATACAACAATCCACTGGGCAAACAGAGGCACATTGTGGCTCATCATGGAATCCTTTACATTCAGTACATTTGTCTGGAACGATAAAGTAAAATTCATCTGAAATTGGATCGTTTTCTGCATCGGCATCAACCTCTTTTCCATAAGGGGTTGTTACAGAGCCGCTCAAGGCCGTTTCGTCAGAGTAAGACCAATTTTGATCTGGCTCATAAATTGCGTTATTAGGACATTCTGCAATACATGCATCGCAGTTTATACATTCATCTGTTATAATTATAGCCATAATTTGATTATTTTTATTATAATATAATGCAATATTAAACTTAATTAGACATCCATTAAATGATAAAAATCATATTTCATATTAAAAAGTGATTTTATATTTGGCACTTTAAATATAATGATATTGAGTCATTTTTCACAAATTAATAAGGTATAAATTATGATAACAGAAAAAATGGAACTCCAACCTGAGGTATTAGAGGCTGTGGTTATTAGATTTGTTGGAGATTCGGGGGACGGAATGCAATTAACAGGAACTCAGTTTTCCGATACGTCTGCCATGTTTGGAAATGATATTGCCACATTTCCTAATTATCCATCGGAAATTAGAGCCCCACAAGGTAGTTTATACGGGGTTTCAGGATTTCAAGTACATATAGGAAGTGTAGAAGTAAGTACGCCAGGAGATAATTTAGATTTATTAGTAGCCATGAATCCCGCTGGTTTAAAAACCAATTTATATGCTTTAAAACCTGGCCATACTATTATAGTTGACACCAATGCCTTTAGTAAAAAGAATTTAGAAAAGGCACAATATGAAACGAATCCACTTGAAGATCATAGTTTAGATAACTATAGAGTCATTCAAGTGGATATGACCTCATTAACAAAAGAGGCCTTAAAAAATGTTGAAGGATTAGATAATAAGGCCATTACCAGAAGTAAAAATATGTTTGCGTTAGGTATGGTGTATTGGATGTACGGACGAGCAAAAGAGCACACCATTGATTTCTTCAACAAAAAATTCAAAACAAAACCTCATCTAATAGAAGCCAATACCAAGGTTTTAAATGCAGGGTATTATTTTGCAGAAACTTTAGAACTAATACCCAATGCCTATACTATTTCGCCAGCAAAAATGGCATCTGGAACCTATCGGGTTATTATGGGCAACACCGCAACGGCTTGGGGGTTTTTAGCTGCCGCTGAAAAATCCGGTTTGGAACTGTTTTTAGGATCTTACCCAATTACACCAGCGACAGACATTTTACATGAATTGGTAAAGCACAAGCATTTTGGTGTAAAAGCCTTTCAAGCAGAAGATGAAATAGCAGGTATTTCATCTGCTATTGGCGCATCCTTTGCAGGAGATTTAGCCATTACCACAACTTCTGGTCCAGGGTTAGCTTTAAAAGGAGAAGCTTTAGGATTAGCCATGATGATGGAATTACCTATAGTAGTTGTAAATGTACAACGTGGAGGACCATCAACTGGGTTGCCAACTAAAACAGAACAGTCCGATTTGTTACAGGCCATGTATGGTAGAAACGGTGAAAGTCCGATAATAGTTATTGCAGCAAGCACACCAGCAAACTGTTTTGATTTTGCATTTCAAGCATCTAAACTGGCCTTGGAACATATGACGCCTGTTATTTTACTTACAGACGGTTATATTGCTAATGGATCGGCTCCTTGGAAAATTCAAAGTATTGATGAACTCCCCGATATAAAAAATAATATTTCAAAAACAGCCACAGAAGACTGGCATCCTTATACTAGAAATGACGAGACTTTGTCCAGAAATTGGGGAATACCGGGTACAGCTGGATTTGAACATCGTGTAGGTGGTTTAGAAAAAGATAGCGTGACTGGTAATGTGAACCAAGCACCTGAGAATCATGAAAAGATGACCAAAATTAGGGCTGAAAAAGTGAAGCGTGTTCAAAATGTTATTCCAGATATTAAAACTGAGTTTGCCGATTCAGGCGATTTATTAGTGATAGGTTGGGGAGGTACTTACGGATCTTTACATTCAGCAGTGAAACAAATAAATAAAGAAGGATATAAGAATATAGGATTTGCTCATTTTAATTATATAAATCCATTGCCAAAAAACACAGAAGCATTATTAAAAAGATTTAAAAAAATTGTTGTTTGTGAATTAAATAACGGCCAATTTGCCAATGTTCTAAAAATTAATTTTAGTGGTTTTGAGATTTTAAAATTCAATAAAATTCAAGGCTTACCTTTTGGAAATAATGAACTTATAGACGAATTTAAAAAACTAGTAAAATAATTATGGAAACAACTGTTGAAAAAAAATATACCTATAAGGATTTTGAAAGTGACCAGGAAGTAAGATGGTGCCCTGGCTGTGATGATTATGTTATTTTACGCGCTATGCAAAAAGCACTACCTGAAATGGGTGTAAAAAGAGAGGAAGTGGTATTTGTGTCTGGAATAGGCTGCTCATCACGCTTTCCATATTATATGGATACGTATGGCATGCACACTATACATGGTAGAGCTCCAGCGATTGCAACAGGCGTTAAATTGGCAAACCCGAATTTAAGCGTATGGGTTATGACAGGTGATGGGGATGCCATGGCCATTGGTGGTAATCACTTTATACATGTACTCAGAAGAAATATTGATTTAAACATTGTGTTGTTTAACAATGAGATTTATGGGTTGACTAAAGGGCAATTTTCACCAACATCTCTTGTAGGGCAAAAAACAAAATCATCACCTTACGGAAATACACAACCACCTTTTAGTCCTGGCGAACTTGCATTAGGGGCTAATGCACGGTTTTTTGGCCGGATTGGAGGCAATGTTCCTAAGGATATTTCACAAATGCTTATTGAAGCACATCAATTTAAGGGGACTTCATTGATTGAAGTCTTGCAAAATTGCGTTATATTTAATGACGGATGCTTTAGCCATATTACGAATAAAGATGTAAAAGAAGATAAGCAGATTTATTTAGAACATGGAAAACCAATGATTTTTGGTAAAAATCGAGATAAAGGGTTGGTTTTAAATAAGCTGAAGCTGGAAGTTGTTACCATTGGGGAAAATGGTATTACAGAACAGGATATTTTAGTGCATAATGCAAAAGAAAAGGATCCAACAATGCATCAAATGTTAGTGCGTTTGGAAAACCCTGTTGCGACAGGAATTATTAGAAGCTTTGACGATGTGACTCTTGAAGAGCGGGAAGATGATTTAACAAGACAGGTAAAAGCAAATTCTAAGTTTACAAAAACGAACGATTTATTCTTTTCAGGAGATATATATATGGTAAAATAATGTTTTGAAACCTGACTTATGTCATCTATCAGGTTAATTATTACTACTAATTTTGAACTAATAAACAAGTATATTTAAATGGGATCGGAAGCTATCATAGTATTTTTAATTGCTGGAGTTGTGCTAGTAGCGGGAGCAAATTTCTTATCAAATTTAATTTCACATAAATCAGATAATCCTCAAAAAAAAGAACCTTACGAAAGTGGAATGACTACCATTGGACCGACTTGGGTTCAATTTAAAGTAGGGTATTATTTATTTGCTATTCTGTTCTTGATTTTTGATGTTGAGGTAGCCTTTTTGGTGCCTTGGGCAGTAGTGTTTAAAGGGGTTGGATTTATAGCTTTAATCGAAATAGTTGTATTTCTGCTTATTTTGGGATTGGGGTTATTGTATGCATGGAAAAAAGGAGCGTTAAAATGGGAGTAGAAAAAGAAAAACAACGATTTATAAGTGAGGTACAAGATAGAAATTTCAATGTGCCAAAAGATTTTCCAGGAAGGGTAATTCCTGCCGGAAATGGAGCGAACGTAATTGTTACCTCCTTAGATAAGATTATCAATTGGGGCCGATCAAATTCACTTTGGTCGCTTTATTTTGGAACCAGTTGTTGCGCTATTGAAATGATGCAAACCGGCGCCGCACGACACGATTATTCCAGATTTGGTTTTGAAGTCGCACGACCTTCCCCAAGACAAGCAGATTTAATCATTATTGCCGGGACTATTGTAAATAAAATGGCACCAGTGTTAAGACGGCTATATGATCAAATGGCAGAACCTAAATACGTCATAGCCATGGGTGCCTGTGCTATTTCTGGAGGGCCATTTTTTTATAATACCTATTCTGTTGTAAAAGGCGCAGACCATGTAATTCCTGTTGATGTGTATGTTCCAGGTTGTCCACCACGTCCAGAAGCACTTTTACAGGGTATGTTAATGCTTCAGGATAAAATTAGAACTGAAAACATGAAACATAAAGAGAATCCTGTTGATGGATTTGATGAAGGGCTTTAAATAAAAAGTTATGACTAACGAAGCGTTACAAAATTTAATGAATAACTGGGTTCCGGACTTAGAATTTTCAGAAGAGGAATCACAATTTTTAAATATTACAGTTACGCCCGAACATCTTCATCAATTAATGAAAGATTTGAAAAGCAATACAGAAACTCAATTTGATTATTTGTTTTGTTTAAGCGGAGTGGATTGGGGAGAAGAATTAGGTGTTGTATATCATTTAGAATCTACTGCACATAGGCATATTGTGGTTGTTAAAGTGAAAACTGCCGATAGAGAAAACCCAGTGCTCGATTCTGTTTGGGATATCTGGAGAACAGCCGAATTTCATGAACGTGAAGTGTTTGATTTTTTCGGAATCACTTTTACAAATCATCCAAACTTAAAACGACTGTTTTTAACAGAGGATTGGGTAGGTTTTCCATTAAGAAAGGATTATGTGGATGACATTAATATGGTTATTAAATAGTTTAAGGTTTAGGGTTTAATGTTTCAAGTTATGGCAACAGTACAACAATTTGAGGGTTTACATATTTGGCAGTTAGCACGTGAATTATGTAGTGATGTTTTTGTATTGATTACTGAAACTAAACTAAAAACAGATTATAAATTAAAAGATCAGATAAATGGTTCATCAGGATCTATAATGGATAACATAGCCGAAGGTTTTGAAAGAGACGGTAATAAAGAATTTCATAATTTCCTTTCCATAGCCAAAGCCTCTTGTGGAGAAACTCGTTCACAACTTTATAGAACTTTTGATAGAAAATATATTGAAGATAAAGAGTTTGAACATCTTAAAGAAAAACCTTATTACTGTCAAGAAAAATTGGGTCGTTTATGGCATATTTAAGAAAAAACGATTTTAAAGGCGTTAAACATATAATACCTTAAACTTGAAACCAAAAACATGGAACTCGAAACTATATATAATAACAATTTTAAATCTGAAGAGTATTTTATAAACATGGGACCACAACATCCTGCTACGCATGGTGTTTTAAGGTTATTACTTACTATAGATGGCGAAATCATTAAAAAAGTAGAGCCAGATTTAGGATACATTCATCGTTCCATTGAAAAAATGAGCGAGCGCGACAGCTATCAGCAAATCGTTCATTTAACAGATAGAATGGATTATTTGTCCTCGCACATTAATAACGAAGCCGTTTGTTTAACCGTTGAAAATGCCCTTCAATTAGAAATCCCAGACCGTGTAAAAGTTATTAGGACCATTATTGACGAACTTACCAGAATTGCTTCTCATTGTTTGTGGTGGGGCGTTATGGGAATGGATGTGGGTGCACTTACAACTTACTTTTATGGGTTTAGGGACCGCGAAATGATTAATGATATTTTTGAAGAAACTTGCGGTGCTCGATTAACCATGAATTACAATGTACCCGGTGGATTGATGTTTGATATTCATCCGAATTTTGTAAAAAGAACCAAGGAATTTGTTGCTCATTTTAAAACAAAACTTCCTGAATACGATACCCTTTTAACAGGAAATGTGATTTTTCAGAAACGCATGAAAGGGGTTGGAATCTTATCAAAAGAAGATGCTATTTCATTTGGTGCCTCTGGCCCTGTGGGTCGTGGTTCTGGATATTCTTGTGATGTTAGAAAACACCATCCGTATAGTGCTTTAGATAAAGTGACTTTTAATGAAGCCTTAAAAACGGAAGGGGATAGTTTTGCACGTTACCAAGTTAGAATACAGGAAATGTGGGAATCGTTATCGATTATAGAACAATTAATTGATAACATTCCCGAAGGAGAACATAAAGTGGCTACTAATGCCGTGATAAAATTACCAAAGGGAGAATTTTATCAAAAGGTTGAAACTGCACGTGGCGAATTAGGAGTTTATGTTATAAGTACGGGGACCAAAAACCCATATAGACTTAAATTCCGTTCCCCAGGGTTTTCAAACATATCGCTTTTAAATCATATAGCGGTTGGCGGAAAAATTGGGGATTTAGTTGCGTCGATGGCAACCATAGATATTGTTGTACCAGATATTGACAGATAAAAATGAACACACTAAGCATATCATTAAGTATCACAAAAACCATTCAGGAAATGCTAATGGGCATCATGCCCCAAGGAGCAGCAAATATCACAGCTATGGTAATAGTAGCACTAATTTATTTAATAATTTTTGCTGTAGCGGGTTTATATTTAGTCCTGCTTGAACGAAAAGTTGCGGCTTGGTTCCAATTACGTATTGGACCAAACAGAGTTGGGTATTGGGGTTTGTTTCAAACTATGGCCGATGCCTTAAAACTGGTTTCAAAAGAATTAACGGGAACGGTAAAAGCAGATAAATTATTATACAATTTAGCACCTTATTTTGTTATTATTGCTTCGTTAATGGCGCTTGCTGTTTTTCCTTTTACACAAGAATTTCAAGCTTTTGACATCAATATTGGAATCTTCTTCTTAATTGCCATTTCATCCATTGGAGTTATAGGTGTTTTATTAGGTGGTTGGAGTAGTAATAATAAATTTGCGCTAATTGGCGCCATGCGTTGTGGCGTTCAAACTATAAGTTATGAGTTGTCTATCGGCTTGTCTTTATTAACCATGGTTTTAATCACAGGAACGTTGCAGCTTTCAGAAGTAGTGGAAGTACAAAAACAGGGCTGGTTAATCGTTCAAGGTCATATTCCTGCCATTATTGCTTTTATGATTTATATAATTGCTGGAACGGCAGAAACCAATAGAGCACCTTTTGATATGGTAGAGGCAGAATCTGAGCTGGGAGCAGGTTTTCACACCGAGTACTCGGGAATGAAATTTGCCTATTTCTTTTTGGCAGAGTTTATAAATATGTTCATTATTGCATCCATAGCAACAACCATCTTTTTTGGAGCCTGGTTATCTCCTTTCGGAATCACAGAATCTATTCCATGGCTAGGTGTCTTTTGGTTTTTAGGTAAAACATTAGTGATTGTATTTTTAATGATGTGGTTTAGATGGACATTTCCAAGATTAAGAGTGGATCAATTACTTACTTTGGAATGGAAATATTTGTTACCTATCAACTTGGTTAATATGGTAGTAATGGCCATAATTGTTTGGTTGAACTTTACAATTAAAATTTAGAGGGTATGAGCTATTTTTCAAATATATATAATGGTATTAAGACGCTTCTTACTGGAATGAGTGTTACAGGAAAGTACTTTTTACATTCAAGAAAAGGTGCTATCACACAACAATACCCAGATAATCGCGACACATTAAAAATGTTTGAGCGGTTTCGTGGAGAAGTTGTGATGCCCCATGATCAAAACAACGAGCATCAATGTACAGGTTGCCAGAAATGTGAAATTGCTTGCCCTAATGGAAGTATTGAAATTATTTGGGATAGAGGTATTGACGAAGCAACTGGGAAAAAGAAAAAGTTCATTGATAAGCACATCTATCATTTAGGCCTTTGTACCATGTGTGGATTATGCATTGAAGCATGTCCAACGGATGCTATTGTATGGGCACAAAATTATGAGAATTCTGTTTATGATAGAACCAAATTAACCCGAGTTTTAAACAGACCAGGCTCTAAAGTTAAAGCAGGAATAGAAGATTAATACTATGGAAAAATATATATTTTACATTTTAGCGGTCATAATGATTGTTTTTGCGGTGGCATCCGTGAGCAGCAAAAAAATGCTTCGATCTGTTATTTACCTCTTATTTGTGCTTTGCGGGATTGCGGGTATTTATTTCTTAATCGATTATAACTTTTTAGCGGCAATTCAACTTACTATTTATGCCGGCGGAATTATTGTACTTATTATCTTTTCTGTGCTACTTGTTCATCATATAGAAATGGAACTTGAATTGGCTAAAACGTCAAGAAAGGTACTTACTGGACTACTTTGTTTATTGGGTCTGGGGGTTTTTTTATATACCATATATCACAATCAATTCAATGTTATAGAAAATCGTGTTTCTACGACCACTTCAGAGATAGGAACTAAATTGTTAAGCTATGACACGGGCGGATTCATATTGCCTTTTGAAGTAGTAAGTGTATTGCTATTGGCTGCCATGATTGGAGCCATAGTGATAGCAAAGGGCAGAAAATTAACCGGTAAAAAGGACAGTTCATTATGATAGCAGGTGTTAGTATATATGAGATTTTAACGGTAACATCCATCTTGTTTTTTATTGGGATTTACGGTTTTATTACAAGAAAAAACCTTATTTCAGTATTGATTTCTATTGAATTAGTATTGAATGCATCAGTAATAAACTTTGTTGTTATCAACAAGTATTTATATCCTGAGATGCTACAAGGTGTCATTTTTGCGATTTTTATTATAGCAGTTGCGGCGGCGGAAACAGCTTTGGCAGTTTCCATTATAATTAATCTTTACAGGCAAATTAGTTCTGTAGAGGTTAAAGACACTGAGGTCATGAAATATTAATATGTTTAATTATGAACATTAGTTACATTATACTAATTCCATTAATACCTCTAGCAGTATTTTTATTGCTGGGGATTAATAGTCAAAAAATAAAACCAGCAATCTCCGGGTATATAGGCGTGCTTGGGCTGTCAGTTTCTGCAGTATTATCATTTTATGCAGCCTATCAATACTTTTTTGTTAGCGGAAAAGTTGATGGCGTTTATCAAACCTTCGTCAATAAAACGGTGTGGATGAACTTTACAGAAACCTTGCATATTGATATGGGAATTCTTATAGATCCTATTTCGGTTATGATGCTCGTTGTAGTTTCAATCGTCTCATTAATGGTCCATATTTATAGTAGGGGCTATATGAAAGGAGACGATGGGTATACTAGGTTTTTCTCTTTTTTATCCTTATTTACCTTCTCAATGTATGGGTTGGTATTGGCAACTAATTTATTTCAAATTTATATTTTTTGGGAATTGGTTGGTGTATCTTCATTTTTACTGATTGGGTATTATTACACGAAAGCATCTGCAGTTGCGGCGGCAAAAAAGGCATTTATCGTGACTCGTTTTGCCGATCTAGGATTCCTTATAGGTATTTTAATTATGGGTTATTATGCCGGAACTTATGATTTTGAAACCTTAAATAATCCAGAAGGCAGTGTTATTTTAAATTGGGCGGCAACCTCGTTTATGGGACTTTCTGCCATCACATGGGCGTTACTGTTAATATTTATAGGGGGAGCTGGTAAATCGGCCATGTTTCCATTGCACATTTGGTTGCCAGATGCCATGGAAGGCCCCACACCTGTATCTGCCTTAATTCATGCGGCTACCATGGTGGTAGCTGGTGTCTATTTAGTCGCCAGATTATTCCCAATGTTCTATTTTGTTGAAGATGGCTTCGCCTTGAATATCGTTGCCTATGTAGGGGCTTTTTCGGCACTTTTTGCAGCCATTATCGCCCAAACCGATATTAAACGGGTTTTAGCATTTTCTACCATGTCTCAAATAGGCTATATGATGTTAGCCTTAGGAGTGTCTGGTTATGATGGTCACGAAGGCGTTGGGTATATGGCTTCTATGTTCCACCTGTTTACACATGCCATGTTTAAAGCCTTATTATTCTTAGGAGCCGGTTCGGTAATTCATGCGGTGCATAGTAATTATTTAAAAGATATGGGCGGTTTACGTAAATATATGCCTATAACAAATATTACCTTTTTAATTGCAGCTCTAGCAATCGCTGGGATGCCGCCATTTTCTGGTTTTTGGAGCAAAGATGAAATATTAGTGGCCGCTTTTGAACATAATAGACTTATTTATTATGTAGGCGTCTTTGTGGCCGGTTTAACAGCCTTTTATATATTTAGAATTTACTTTGGAATATTCTGGGGAAAAGAAAAAACCTACGAACATATCCCTAAAGAATCACCTATATCAATGACAGTTCCTTTATTGATTTTAGCATTATTAAGCGCTGTGGTTGGGTTTATTCCGTTTGGTCAATTTGTTTCACCTGACAGAATTGGTATTGGAGGTCATTTAAATTTCCCGTTAGCTGTAGTAGCAACAGGAGTTGGTTTTATAGGAATTGCTTTGGCTTGGGTATTTTACAAAAAAGAAAACAGTTTGTCAAACAGGTATGCTTCCGCATTTGGATCTTTTTACAAATGGGCCAGTGATAAATTTTATATTGATGAAATTTATTTATTCATCACAAAGAAAATCCTATTCAAACATGTATCAGCACCTATTGCAAAATTTGACAAAAAATATGTTGATGGCACTATGGAAGGTATTGGAAA